>JASHQW010000415.1 GCA_030038875.1 Gammaproteobacteria bacterium
GGCGCGCCGTCGAGGCGCGTGTCATCTATGCGCCCCTCGCCAACCGTCTGGGCGTGTGGCAGCTGAAGTGGGAGCTCGAGGACCTCGCCTTCCGCTATCTCGAGCCGGAGGAATACCGGCGCATCGCCGCGGCCCTCAACGAGCGGCGCGCGGACCGCGAGCGCTACATCGACACGCTGTGCCGCGAGCTGCGCGCAGCGCTGCACGCGGCGGGCATCGCGGCCGAGGTCTACGGCCGGCCGAAGCACATGTACAGCATCTACCGCAAGATGCAACGCAAGCAGCTCGCCTTCGAGCAGCTGTTCGACGTGCGCGCGGTGCGCGTGGTGGTGGGCGCCATTCCCGAGTGCTACGCGGCGCTCGGCATCGTGCATGGGCAATGGCCGTACATCCCCGGGGAATTCGACGACTACATCGCCACGCCGAAGGGCAACGGCTACCGTTCGATTCACACCGCGGTGATCGGCCCGCAGGGCCGGAGCGTCGAGGTGCAGATCCGCACGCGCGACATGCACGAGCACGCCGAGCTCGGCGTAGCGGCGCACTGGAGCTACAAGGAAGGCGGTCCGCACGATGCGCAGTACCAGCGCAAGATCGAGTGGGTGCGGCGGCTGCTCGAGCCGCAGGACGGCGCCGCGGGCGAGGACGCCGAGCGGGACTTCGTCGAGGGCATGCGCGCGGAGCTCTTCGAAGACCGCGTCTACGCGCTCACCCCCAAGGGCGAGGTCATCGACCTGCCGCGTGGCGCGACGCCGCTCGACTTCGCCTACAACGTCCACACTTCGCTCGGCCACCGCTGCCGCGGCGCCAAAGTCAACGGCCGCATGGTGCCGCTCACGCGCGCGCTCGGCAACGGCGAGATCGTCGAGATCATCACCGCCAAGCACGAGGCGCCGAGCCGCGACTGGCTCGCCCCCGAGCAGGGCTACCTCGCCTCACCGCGTAACCGCGGCAAGGTGCGCGCCTGGTTCCGCAAGCAGGACGTGGGCGATAACCGCAGCGCCGGGCGGGCGCTCGCCGAGCGCGAGCTCACCCGCATCGGGGTGCGGGCCGAGCAGCTCGCCGCGCTGGTGCACGAGCTCAAGGCGCGCGACCTCGATCACTTTCACCAGCTGCTCGGCGAGGGCGAGATCACCGTCACCCAACTGATGCACGCCGCGGCGCGGCTGTTCCAGGCGCCGGCGCCGCAGCCGCTGATCCGTCCGGCGCGCGCGGCTCCGCGCCGCCGCAGCTCGCCGGTCGAGATCGAGGGGGTGGGCGACCTGCCCACCACTCTGGCGCGCTGCTGCGCGCCACTGCGGCCGCAGCCGATCACCGGCTACGTGACGCTCGGACGCGGTGTCACCGTGCACCGCAGCGACTGTGCCAGCCTGCAGCGCATGAGCGCGCTCAAGCCCGACCGGGTGCTGAAGGTGGAGTGGGCCGCCGCCGACGGCGGCGGGCTCGACGTCGAGATCGCGGTGAACGCCTACGACCGGCGGGGGCTGCTGCGCGATCTCACCGATATCCTGGCCGCCGAGCGCATCAGCATCGACGCTGTCACCTCGCGCACCGATCACGCGGTGGGCGTGGCGCACTTTGCGCTGCGCATCGCGGTCGGCGATCTCGAGCAGCTCGCGCGCGTACTGCGCCGCCTCGCCGGCGTGCCGAACGTCATCGAGGCGCGCCGGCGTGTGTGATTGATTGGCCGCGAATGGAGGGCTGCTGTGCCCTCAACGGTTGATCGAATCGATCGCGCGCTTGTCGGCATTGAGCGCCGCCTCGTGCACCGCCTCCGAGAGCGTCGGGTGGGCGTGGATGGTGCGCTGCAGATCCTCGCTGCTCGCCGAGTACTCCATCGCCAGCACCGCCTCGGCGATCAGCTCGCCGGCCATGGGACCGACGATATGCACGCCGAGGATCTCGTCGTCGTCGCGCGCCGCGATGATCTTGGCGAAGCCCGCCGCCTGCTCCATGGCGCGCGCCCGCCCGCTCGCCAGAAACGGGAATACCCCGGTCTTGTACTCGCGGCCGCTCGACTTGACCTGCTCCTCGGTGAGTCCGACCCAGGCGATCTCGGGTGCGGTATAGATCACGGCCGGAATCACCTTGTAGTTCACCTCGCCATAGCGGTCCGCGATCAGGTCGGCCACCATGACACCCTCCTCCTTGCCCTTGTGCGCCAGCATCGGGCCGCGCACGCAGTCGCCGACCGCCCACACGCCCTCGGCGCCCGTGCGGCAGGAGTGATCGACCTTGATGAAGCCGCGCTCGTCGAGCTCGACACCGGTGTCGGCGGCGAGCAGGTCCTGGCTGTAGGGACGGCGCCCGACCGCGACCACCAGGCGGTCGACGCTGACGCGCTGCTCACCTTTCGCGTCGCTGTAGGCAACCTCGACCGCGCCGCCCGTCGGCGTCGCGCCCGTGACCTTGGCGCCGAGGCGGATGTCGAGACCTTGCTTCTTCAGATGCCGCAGTGCCTCCTTGGCGAGCTGCTGATCGGCGAAGGCGAGAAAATCCGGCAGCGCCTCGAGCACGGTCACCTCCGCGCCGAGCCGCCGCCAGACGCTCCCGAGCTCGAGCCCGACGACGCCCGCGCCGATGACGCCGAGGCGCTTCGGCACCGTATCGAAATCGAGCGCACCCCAGGAGTCGACCACGTGCGGCGCCTTGAAGGGCGCCGAGCGCAGCTCGATCGGCACCGAGCCCGAGGCGAGCACCACGTGGCGCGCGGCGAGCTCGCGGCGCGTGCCGTCGTGGGCGGTGAACTGCACGCGCCGTCCGGGCAGGAGCCTGCCGTGTCCCTGGAGCGGAGTCACTCCGGCGGCCTTGAAGAGCGCGAGGATCCCGGTCGTCATGCCTTTCACGATCCCGGCCTTGCGCTTCTGCATCTGCGCGAGATCGAGCGAGACGCCCGCAACCCCGATCCCGTGCGTGGCGAACTCCTCGCGTGCCCGGGTGTAGAGCTCGGAGGACTCGAGCAGCGCCTTGGAGGGGATGCAGCCGGCGTTCAGACACGTGCCACCGAAGGTGGCGGTGCCATCCTTGTTTTTCCATTCGTCGATGCAGGCGACGCGCAGTTGGTTCTGTGCGGCGCGGATCGCAGCCGGGTACCCGGCGGGTCCGCCGCCGATCACGATGACGTCGAAGGTATCAGGGCCGCCGGCGGACGGCTTGTCGGTGTTCGCCATGGAAGTGCTTGTAAAGCCTGGGTTAGTGGTATTTGCGGCCGGGAAAATTAACACAAGTCTCGGCCGGTCCGCAGGCCGGCGGTGGGCCACCGAGGGGCCCGGAAAGGCTGGGGAGGTCCGGCCTCGCAGCCGGACCTCGACCGGGCCTCGTCGCGTAACGCCTGGTAGCTGCGGCTCCTCTGGTCGAAGTCCGCTCGCAGCTCGCTGTCGCTCTTGCGCAACCGGCGAGCGTCAACAGTGACGACGCGGCCGCCCATGTCAACCGTCATGAAAACGAAATATTAGCGTCATAGGGTCGCGGAATTTGCCGCATCGCGAGGACGCCTCATGAGCTCCGCCGCCGAAAGCCTGACCGCGCCCCCCGCAGCCCGTCCCGTTCTGGACCGCAAGCCGAGCCTGAGCACGCGCCTCGTCTTCCTCACGCTGCTGGCGATCGGAATCGGCTACACCGGTTACAGCCTGGTGAGCGACCTGAGCGGGGTGAGCACGCGTGCGGCCACGATCCTGCCCTACTTCCTTCTCGGCGTGGCGCTGCTGATCGCACTCGCCTTCGAGTTCGTCAACGGCTTCCACGATACGGCCAACGCCGTCGCCACCGTCATCTATACGCATTCGCTGCCGCCGCACGTGGCGGTGATGTATTCGGGCGCGCTCAACTTCATCGGCGTGCTGATCTCGAGCGGCGCCGTGGCCTTCGGGATCATCTCGCTCCTGCCGGTCGAGCTGATCCTGCAGGTGGGCTCGGGCGCCGGCTTCTCGATGGTATTCGCGCTGCTGATCGCCGCGATCCTGTGGAACCTCGGCACCTGGTGGCTGGGACTGCCGGCCTCCTCCTCTCATACGATGATCGGCTCGATCATCGGCGTCGGCGTGGCCAACGCGCTCATGCACGGCCGGGACGGCACGAGCGGGGTCGACTGGGCGCAGGCGACCAAGATCGGCTACTCGCTGCTGCTCTCGCCACTGGTCGGCTTCGTCTGCGCGGCGCTCCTGCTGCTGTTGCTCAAGGTGCTGGTGAGAAATCGCGAGCTTTACCAGGAGCCGCGCGGCCATGCCTCACCCCCCTGGTGGATCCGCGGCATCCTCATTCTCACCTGCGGCGGCGTGTCCTTCGCGCACGGCTCGAATGACGGACAGAAGGGCATGGGGCTCATCATGCTCATCCTCATCGGCACGGTGCCGATGGCGTACGCGCTGAATCGCGCCATGCCGGCGCGCGAGATGGCCCCCTTCATTCAGATGGCCGGCGACACGCAGCAGGCGCTGCAGCAAACGGCACCCGGGCCTGCGCCGGCCGACCCGCGGCAGGTCCTGTCGACCTACGTGCGCACCCACAGCTGGAACGAGGAGCTCCTCCCGGCCCTCGCCGCCCTCACCGGGCGCATCGGTGAGCAGGTGAAGGCGAGCGGCAGCTTTGCGCAGATCCCGGGCGAGAGCGTCACCAACGTCCGCAACGACATGTATCTCACCTCCGAAGCCATCCGTTTCTTCAGCAAGGACGCGCACG
>JASHQW010000416.1 GCA_030038875.1 Gammaproteobacteria bacterium
GCGTGCGCGACCTGTTCGAGCAGGCGGCCAAGCTCGCACCCTGCATCATTTTCATCGACGAGCTGGACGCCCTCGGCAAGGCGCGCGGCGTCAGCGGCCTGGCCGGAAACGACGAGCGCGAGCAAACGCTCAACCAGCTGCTCGTGCAGCTGGACGGTTTCGATACGCGCAGCGGCGTCATCATCGTGGCCGCCACCAATCGCCCCGAGATCCTCGATCCCGCACTGCTGCGTCCCGGACGCTTCGACCGTCAGATCGCTCTCGACCGGCCGGACATCAACGGGCGCGAGCAGATCCTTCGCGTGCACGCCAAGCGTCTCGTGCTCGGCGGCGACGTGGATCTGAGGGCGGTGGCGGGCAAGACCGCGGGGCTCGCGGGCGCAGATCTCGCCAACATCGTCAACGAGGCCGCGCTGCACGCTGCGCGTACCAACAAGCCGGTGGTCGAGATGAGTGACTTCGACGAGGCGATCGATCGCGCCATCACGGGTCTGGAGAAGAAGAGCCGCGTCATGACCGCGAAGGAGCGCGAGACGGTCGCCTACCACGAAGCGGGTCACACCCTCGTCGCCGAGTCGCGTGCGAGCGCCGACAAGGTCGCCAAGGTATCGATCATTCCGCGCGGCATCGGCGCGCTCGGCTATACGCAGCAGCAGCCCACGGAGGACCGCTACCTCCTGAAGCAGGGCGAGCTGCTCGACCGGCTCGATGTATTGCTCGGCGGCCGCGCCGCCGAGCAGCTCGTCTTCCGGGAGCTCTCGACCGGTGCGCAGAATGACCTGCAGCGTGCCACGGATATGGCGCGTCAGATGGTCACGCGCTACGGAATGAGCGAAGCGCTCGGACCGGCGGCCTTCGAGCCGGCGCGTTCCGCGCTGTTCCTGCCGGAAACCCTGCCCGCCACGCGCCCCGAGTACAGCGAGCGCACCGCCGAGCTGATCGATGCGGAGATACACAAGCTGCTGACGGCTGCCCTCGAGCGCGTGCGCGCGACCTTGAGCGCGCGCCGCAGCGAGCTCGAGGCGCTCGCGCAGGAGCTGCTGCACCACGAGACCGTGGACCGCGCCAGGCTGACCGCCATCCTGGCAGCGCCCGGCCTGCCCGCGCCCGCCGCGCCGCGCTCTGCCGACGCGCGCCCCGAGGTGAGCTCCGCTGCCTGAGGGCGCGGCCGCGTCTTACAGCATGTATTGCTGGTGCAGGGCCGGCATCTCGACCGCGGTTCCCCGCAGCCGTGCCGCCAGCTTCCCCATCACCTCCGGGTCGCCGTGCACCAGATAGGTACGCGCCGCGCGGGTCGCGCCGTGCCAGCGCAGCAGCTCCGCCTGGTCGGCATGCGCGGAGAAGCCGTTGATCGTATGAATGCGCGCACGCACCGCAATCTCCTCGCCGAACAGCTCGACGCTCGCGGCTCCATCGATGATGCGCCGTGCCAGCGTGCCGCGTCCGGCGTAGCCGACGAAGATGATGGCGCAGTTATGGCGGCCGAGGTTATGCCTCAAGTGATGTCGCACGCGGCCGCCGGCGCACATACCCGATCCGGCGATGATGATGGCACCGCCGGTGATGCGATTGAGCGCGACGGACTCGGACGTCTCGCGCGTCAGATGCAATCCCGGCAGGGCAAAGGGATCGCGCCCGGCGCGAAACAGCTCGCGGGTCTCGGCCTGATAGCACTCGGGGTAGCGCGCGAAGATCTCGGTGGCCGAGATGGCCATGGGCGAGTCGAGAAAGACCTGCGTGCTCTGCGGCAGGTGGCCTGTCTCGACGCCCGTCCGCAGCACAAACAGCAGCTCCTGCGCGCGCTCCAGCGCGAAGCTCGGGATCACGACGTTGCCGCCCCGCTGGAAAGCCTCGCTGATGGCCCGGTAGAGCTCCTCGATCGAAGGGCCGATCGGCTTGTGCAGACGGTCGCCGTAGGTGCTTTCCATGACCACGGCGTCGACCTGCGGCGGCGGCACGGTATTGCGCAGCAGCGGCCTCCCGACGTTGCCGATATCGCCGGAGAACAGCACCCGACGCCGCACCCCCGACTCCACGAGCTCGAGCAGGATGCTGGCCGAACCGAGGATATGGCCTGCGTCGAGAAAGCTTGCGCTTATGCCAGGCGCGAGCCGCATCGGCGCGCCGTACTGCGCCTTCGGGCCGACGAAGTCCATCGTATGCAGCGCGTCGACGATCGTGTAGAGCGGTGAAGCCGCTCCCTGCTCGCCTTTGTGCGCCCTGTGCCGCGCGCGGTGCAGCGCCTCCTCCTCGTGCACGTGAGCCGCATCCAGCAGCACGAGGCGCAGCAGCTCCCGCGAGGCACTCGTGGTGACGATCTCGCCACCAAAGCCGCCTTTCACCAGCAGCGGCAGCCGGCCGCAATGGTCGAGATGAGCGTGCGTCAGCAGCACGAAGTCGATGTCGGCGGGCTCGAAGCCGAAAGCTTCCGCGTTTTCCTCATCGAGCTCGCGCCCGCCCTGGTACAGGCCGCAGTCGATCAGCACTCGCTTGCCGCCGCACTCGATCAGGTGGCAGGAGCCGGTGACGCCCCGGTCCGCTCCATGAAAGGCGATCTTCATGTTTCATGCTGGCATGGCCCCGGCGTGCCGGTACTACGTACAACTGCGGGTACGTCGCCCGCGGCCCGCCACCTATGATCGCTTGGCGAGGGTGACGATGGCGGGGTTTCATGAGCGCAGTCGAATCCGGTGTCCGCGATGCGCGGCCGATCGGGTCTATGGATGAGGTGACTGCTGCCAAGGTCGCCTTTCTGTCCGATCCGGCCTCCTACCCTGACCACCCGCCGCGGGTGGTGCGGCGGGAAACGCATTTCGCCTGGGTGTTCCTCGCCGGCAGCCGCGCTTACAAGCTGAAGAAGCCCTCGCATCTGCGGGGCGCTGACTGGCGCACCACGGAAGCGCGCGAGCTCGCGTGCCGCGAGGAGCTGCGGCTCAACCGCCGGATGTCGGCTTCCACCTATCTCGCCGTCGAGCCGCTGGTTGAGACAGCGTCTGCCCTGCGGATCGGCGGCAGCGGTCATATCGTCGACTGGCTGCTGGTGATGCGGCGCCTGGACGAGCGGCGCATGCTCGACCGGGTGATCGCCGCGGGCAAGCTCAACGCCGGCGATCTCGACGCCGTGCTTGCCTTTCTGGTCGATTTCTACAGGTCGCGCGATCCGCTGCCCTTCGCACCGGATACCTACCTGGGGCGCGTCAGGTCGCGCCTGGACGAGGCCCTGACCACACTACAGAGGCCCGAGCTCCGATTACCGGGTGAGCGGATCGCACCGCTGGCACGCGAGCTGATCGGCGCCTTCGAGTCGCTGCGGCCCGAGCTCGCAGAGCGTGCGACCGGGCACCATATCGCCGAGGTGCACGGAGATCTGCGCGCGGAGCACGTGTGGCTCGGGCCTCCCGTACAGGTCATCGACGCCCTCGAGGTGTACGCGGACCTGCGCATGCTCGACACGGCGGAGGAAATCGCCATGCTGGCGCTCGATTGCGAGCGCGCCGCAGCGCGCTGGGCGGCCGACTATGTGCGAGACCAGTACCGCCATCTGGCGAGCGACCCCTGCAGCAACCGGCTGTTCGAGTTCTACATGGCGCTGCGCGCCGCCACCCACGCCAAGCTCGCCATCTGGCATCTCGACGATCCGCAGCAGTTTCCCGACCCCGCACCCTGGCGGGCACGGGCACTCAGGGCTGTGGCTGCAGCGCTGCGGCATTGCCGGGCGGCCAAGCGAGCCGATCTGACACGGACCGCGTAGGAGAGACTCGCATGGCTGAGATCGCGGCGCCTCGATTGTTCGCACTCGGCGAGTCCCGCGACCTGGCCGCGAGTGTCGCCGAGAGCGCCAGGCTCGCCCTGGCGCCTCTCGAAGAGCGCCGCTTCGAGAGCGGCGAGTTCAAGCTCCGGCCGCTCGAATCGGTGCGCGACCGCACGGCGTTCGTCGTCGAGTCCCTGGCCGGCGACCCGGCGGTACCGACGAGCGAGCGGCTGGTGCGACTGCTCTTCCTGCTGTCTGGCTTGAAGGATGCGGGCGCCCTGCGCCGGATCGCGCTCGTGCCCTATCTGTCCTTCGCGCGCAAGGAGCGCCGCACCCAGCTGCGCGACCCGGTCAACACGCGCTACGTGGCGCAGCTGCTCGAGGCAGCAGGTCTCGACCGGCTCATGGCGCTCGACGTGCACAACCCGGCGGCGCTCGACAACGCCTTCCGTATTCCGGTCGATCACCTGAGCGCCATGCCGATGATGACCGACCATTTTGCCCGGCGGCTCGGGGCGGCCCCGCTCACGGTCGTCTCGCCGGACGTCGGCGGCATCAAGCGAGCGCAGCTCTTTTGCGAGCTGCTGCAGCGGCGGCTCGGCCGCGAGGTGGAGATGGCGTTCATCGAGAAGCGCCGGGCGCTCGATGTGGTCTCGAGCGGAGTGCTGGTGGGCGATGTCGCGCATCGGGACGTGATCGTCATCGACGATCTGTGCGCCTCGGGCGGCACGCTGACGCGCGCGGCAGAGTCGTGCCGGCGCGCGGGAGCACAAGCCGTGCATGCCGCGGTGACGCACGCGCCTCTGCCCGCGGGACTTGCGGCCCTGCTGGCCGCGGGGACCCTGGCGAGCGTCGTGGTCACCGACAGCGTCGGGCCGGGTCCCGCCGCCGCGCGCTCCTTGCCCGGCGGCACGCTGCTCACCGTGCTCGCGGTCGGCCCGCTCTTCGGCCAGGCGCTGCGGCGGATGCTGGACGGCAAGCCGCTGGCC
>JASHQW010000417.1 GCA_030038875.1 Gammaproteobacteria bacterium
CTGAAGGTGACGCTGCCTCGCCTGAAGATCCTGGAGATCCTCGAAGGCAGTAGCACCCGGCACCTCTCGGCCGAGGACATTTATCGCATTCTGCTCGAGTCCCATGAGGACATCGGGCTCGCGACGGTCTATCGGGTGCTGACCCAGTTCGAGGCCGCGGGGCTCGTGACGCGCCACCACTTCGAGGACGGGATGGCGGTGTTTGAGCTCAACCAGGGCACGCACCACGACCACATCGTGTGTCTCGACTGCGGGCACGTCGAGGAGTTCGTCGACTCGGGGATCGAGGCGCGCCAGACCGCCGTCGCGCACAAGCTCGGCTTCACGATCAGCGACCACTCGCTGATTCTCTACGGGCGCTGCCAGCGCCCGAACTGCCCGCACCGCAAGCACAAGACGAGCTGAGGCAGCCTGCTGCTCGCCCCAAGCCAGGTCGGCCGGCCAATTGACTAACGCCGCCGCGCCGCCGGCGGGCGCGGCTGGTTCACCGTATCCCCGGAGGCGTCCTTCCCCTTGGGGCTCGCGGCGGTGCCGCGCTCGGCGGCGTTCAGCATGTCGCGAGCGTGCTCGCGCGCCTTGTCGGTCACCTCGACGCCGCCCAGCATGCGGGCCAGCTCCTCGACGCGCTCGCCGGGGGTGAGCTCGCTCAGGGTCGTGCGGGTCGTGCGGCCGTCGGTGAGCTTGGTGACCCGCAGGTGGTGGTGCGACTGGCAGGCGACCTGCGGCAGGTGCGTTACGCACAGCACCTGGCCGCGCTCGCCGAGCTTGCGTAGCTCGCGCCCGACGATCTCCGCGACCGCGCCGCCGATGCCGGCATCGACCTCGTCGAACACCATGCAGCGCATGTCTTGCGCCGCGCACGACACCTGCACCGCGAGCGAGAGGCGCGCCAGCTCGCCGCCCGAGGCCACTTTGGCGAGGGCGCGCGGCGGGGAGCCCGGATTGGCGCTCACGCGGAACTCGATCTGGTCGATGCCGTGCTGGGCGGGGTCGGCGTTGCCGTCCTGGGTGACGTCGGCTTCGAAGCGCCCGCCCGACATACCGAGCGTCTGCATGCGCGCCGTGATGTCCCTCGCCAGGGCGCGGGCCGCCTTCTGCCGCTTGCCGGAAAGATCCTGCGCCTGGGTGCGGTAGCTCTCGAGCGCGCCGGCGAGCTCCTTGCGCAGCTGCGCGAGGTCGAGCTCCGCGCGCTCGAGCTGCTCGAACTCGGTGCGCAGCTGTGTGGTGCGCTCGGGGAGCTCTGCCGGCGGCACCCGGTGCTTGCGCGAGAGCTCCTCGATCGCCGCCAGGCGCCGCTCGACCTCGTCCTGGCGCGCGGCATCGACGTCGAGCGTCTCGCCGTAGCGCTCGAGCTCGCGCGCCGCCTCGCGGATCGCCACCGCGGCCTCCTCCAGCAGCGGTAGTACCGGGCCCAGCTTGGCGTCGAGCGCCACCAGGGGGCGCAGCGCCGTGAGCGCGCGGGCGACGCTGGCGTGCGCGCTCGCGGCGTCGTTGTCATAGAGCTCGCCGAGCGCCACCTGAGCGCCGGTCGCGAGGCGCCCGCGATTGGCGAGCCGCGCACTCTCCTCGGCGAGGCTCACGAGCTCACCTTCCCTGAGGTGCAGGCCTTCGAGCTCCTGCACCTGGTAGCGCAGCAGGTCGAGCTTGGCGTCGCGGTCGCGCGCTTTGCTTTCGAGGTCCAGCGTACGGTTGAGGAGCCCGAGCCAGACGCGGTGTGCGATCCCGACCTGGCTGGTGAGCGCGGTGAGCGAGGCATAGCCGTCGAGCAGCTCACGCTGCGCAGCGCCGCGCGTCAGGGACTGGAACTCGTGCTGCCCGTGGATATCGATGAGGATGTTGCCGGCATCGCGCAGCGACTGCACCGGGACGGACTGGCCGTTGAGATAGGCGCGCGAGCGGCCATCGCTCCCCACCACGCGGCGCATGATGAGCTCGGTGCCGGCGCCGATCGACTGCTCCTCGAGCCATTGCTTGAGCTCGCGCGGAGCCTGCGCGACATCGAAGGTGCCGGAGACCTCGGCGCGCTCGGCGCCGTGGCGCACCACCTCGGCGCCGGCGCGCCCGCCGGCGAGCAGCTGCAGCGCATCGACGACGATCGACTTGCCGGCGCCGGTCTCGCCGGTGAGCACCGTGAGCCCGGTGCGCAGCTCGAGCTCCACCGCGTCGATGATGGCGAAGTCGCGGATCTGCAGGTGAGTGAGCATGGTGCGCGCCTTCAGCGCTCGAAGCTGCCGCGACCCCAATGGAGCTTGGAGCGCAGCAACTTGTAGTAGTCGTGGCCGATCGGGTGCAGCAGTGTCACGCGCTCGCGCGCCGGGCGTACCTCGAGCCGGTCGCCCGGCGCGAGCACGCCGAGCCGCATGCCGTCGCAGGAGACGTTCGCGTGGGTGTCGGGACGCTCGAGCAGCACCACCTCGATGACGGAGCGCGAGGACACGACGATCGGACGGTCCGAGAGCGTGTGCGCGCAGATCGGCGCGATCACCAGCGCATCGAGGTGCGGCTCGATGATCGGGCCGCCGCAGGAGAGGGCATAAGCGGTCGAGCCGGTCGCGGTCGCGACGATGATGCCGTCGCCATCGTGCGTGTTGACATATCGCTGGTCGATGCGCGTCTCGAAATCGAGGGTCCGGCCTGTGTCGTGCTTCTGCATGACCACGTCGTTGAGCGCCAGCGACTGCGCGATGCTGCCGTCGGTGGCCTGCAGCTGTGCGGCGAGCAGCGGCCGCTCGTCCGACGGCAGCTCCCCGCGCAGCGCCGCGTCGACCGAGGGCACCATGTCCTGGGGCATGATGTCGGTGAGGAAGCCGAGGCGGCCGCGGTTGACCCCAAGGAGTGGCACGCCGTGGCGGGCCACCAGGCGCGCCGCGTAGAGCAGCGTCCCATCGCCTCCCACGGCGATCACGAGGTCGGCGCGCTCGCCGAGCGCCGTTTCCGGCAAGCGCACGACACCGGCGGCGTCGATTCCGGGCGCCGCATCGCTCACGAGCACCTGCACGCCGCGGCTTCTCAGGTGCGGCAGCAGGGCATTGACGGTCTCGGCCACGCGCGCATCGGAAAATCTGCCGATCAGCGCGCAGCTGCGAACGGGAAAGGCCATCCGGGGCCTTTGTAGCATGCGGGCGCTGCCCGCGGCCAATGGCGCAGATCACATTGGGCGCACCCACTGGCCTTCCCGCGCTGGTCGTGCATGATGTAAGGTCCGACACGCACTCATATGGCGCACGAAGCTCGGGACGAAGCCTTAGGCGAGCGGGCACAGCACCTGCTGCGCATCCTCATCGAGAGCTACATCCGCGACGGCCAGCCGGTCGGCTCGCGCGCCCTGTCGCGCGAATCGGGCCTGCAGCTCTCCTCCGCCACGGTCCGCAACGTGATGGCGGATCTCGAGGAGCTCGGCTTCGTCGCCTCGCCCCACACCTCCGCCGGCCGGGTGCCGACCGACAAGGGTTACCGCTTCTTCGTCGATACGCTGCTGCAGCTGCGGCCGCTCGATGAGGCGGCGACCGCCGAGATCCGCCGCCAGGTCGAGGCGAGCCGCGACAGCTCCACCGACCTGATCGCCGCGGTGTCGCAGCTGCTCTCGAGCGCGACCCAGCTCGCCGGCGTCGTCACCCTGCCGCGCACCCGCGCGGCCTCCATCACTCAGATCGAGTTCGTGGGGCTGTCGGAGAACCGGGTGCTGGTGGTGCTGGTCTTCAACGACCGCGAGGTGCAGAACCGCATCATCCAGCTCGAGCGCCGCTACTCGCCCGATGAGCTCAAGCGCGCCTCGAACTACCTCAACGAGCAGTTCCGCGGCCGTACGCTTCGCGAGGCGCGCCAGGAGATCCTGCGGCAGCTGTCCGAGACGCACGCGCACATGAACCAGATCATGCTGGAGGCGATCTCGGTCGCGCAGCAGGTGTTCGAGAGCGGCGGCGAGGGGCGCCTCGAGTACGTCATCAAGGGCGAGACGAACCTCATGGGCGTGGCCGAGCTCACCAGCGTCGAGAAGCTGCGGCGCCTCTTCGAGGCCTTCAACGAGAAGCGCGACTTCCTGCATCTGCTCGACCACAGTCTGAAGGCCGAGGGGGTGCAGATCTTCATCGGCCACGAATCGGGCTATCAGATCCTCGATGACTGCAGCGTGGTCACCGCCCCCTACGCGGACGGGGAGTCGGTGGTCGGGGTGCTCGGGGTGATCGGGCCGACCCGCATGGCCTACGAGCGGGTCATCCCGATCGTCGATATGACCGCTAAACTGCTCGGCGCCGCCTTGAATTCCCGCCGCTGAGCCCCACGCTGCGCGCGTGGTGCGGCGTGCCAAGCCCCTCACAGGAGAGCTCATCTGATGACCGCGAACGAGTCCCGACGGGACGCCCCAGGGGCGGCTGCCGCCGAGCCCACTACCGTGCTGCCCGAGACGGCGGCCCAGCTGGTCGAGCTCGAGAGGCTGCAGCAGGCGCTCGCTGAGTCCGAGGAGCGCGCCCGCAGCCACTGGGACCAGTACCTGCGTGCGGTGGCCGAGCTTGAGAATGTGCGCAAACGCGCCGCGCGCGACGTCGAGGCCGCCAACCGCTATGGGCTCGAGAAGCTCGTCGCGGAGCTGCTGCCGGTGCGCGATAGTCTCGAGCTCGCGGCGCAGAACGCCGGCCAGGCCGACGCCCGAAGCCTCGCCGAAGGCCAGACGGCGACCCTCAAGCTCCTCATCAAGGCTCTGGACAAGCTCGGCGTCACGGCAATCGACCCCTTGGGCGAGCCCTTCGACCCGGCCCGCCACGAAGCCATGATGATGCAGGAGTCGGCCACGGCCGAGCCCAACTCGGTGCTCAAGGTCGTGCAGCCGGGCTACGAGCTCAACGGGCGGCTGCTGCGGCCGGCGCGGGTCATCGTCGCCCGGGCGCCGGGCTGAGCGGCCGGCCTTGAAAGCCCGGCCAGGCACCCCTAAGAAGTGACCCCAGAACATCCCTCTTTTGCAAGAGAAGTCCCGTCGGAGTGACCCCATGGCAAAGGTAATCGGCATCGACCTCGGCACCACCAATTCATGCGTGGCCATCATGGAGGGCGGCAAGCCCCGGGTGATCGAGAACAGCGAGGGCGACCGTACCACCCCCTCGATCGTGGCCTTCACCAAGGACAACGAGGTGATCGTCGGCCAGCCCGCCAAGCGCCAGGCCGTCACCAATCCGCAGAACACCCTGTTCGCGATCAAGCGCCTCATCGGCCGCAAGTTCGAGGACGAGGTGGTGCAGCGCGACATCAAGATGGTGCCGTACAAGATCGTCAAGGCCGACAACGGCGACGCCTGGGTCGAGGTGCAGGGCAAGAAGATGGCCCCGCCCGAGATCTCGGCGCGCGTGCTCATGAAGATGAAGAAGACCGCCGAGGACTATCTCGGCGAACCGGTGACGGAAGCCGTCATCACGGTGCCCGCCTATTTCAACGACTCCCAGCGCCAGGCCACCAAGGACGCCGGCCGCATCGCCGGCCTCGAGGTGAAGCGCATCATCAACGAGCCGACCGCGGGCGCGCTCGCCTACGGGCTCGACAAGCAGGGGGGCGACCACAAGATCGCCGTCTATGACCTGGGCGGCGGCACCTTCGACATCTCGATCATCGAGATCGCCGAGGTCGATGGCGAGCGCCAGTTCGAGGTGCTCTCGACCAACGGCGACACTTTCCTCGGGGGCGAGGACTTCGACCTGAGGATCATCAACTTCCTCGCCGAGCAGTTCCAGAAGGAGTCCGGCGTCGACGTGCGCAAGGACCCGCTCGCCATGCAGCGCCTGAAGGAGGCGGCCGAGAAGGGCAAGATCGAGCTGTCCTCGACGCAGCAGACCGATATCAACCTGCCGTACATCACGGCGGATGCCTCCGGGCCGAAGCACCTCAACATCAAGCTGACGCGCGCCAAGCTCGAGTCGCTGGTGGAGGACCTGGTGCAGAAGACCGTCGCGCCGTGCAAGACCGCGCTCAAGGACGCGGGCGTCTCCACCTCCGACATCGCCGAGGTGATTCTGGTCGGCGGTCAGACCCGCATGCCACTGGTGCAGAAGTACGTCAAGGACCTCTTCGGCAAGGAGCCGCGCAAAGACGTCAATCCCG
>JASHQW010000048.1 GCA_030038875.1 Gammaproteobacteria bacterium
GGCGGCGCGGGGCGCGATGACGTCGTCGACGCGGAATTCGAAGAGGTGAAGGACAAGGGACGTAAGGCGAGTTAGTTCATTGGGCAAAATCGCCTCCGGCGATTTTGCCGGACATTACTTCGTCGACCGCAGGCAAAGAGCGCGGTCTTTGCCTGCTGCGCTGGCGGTGAGGCGTTCGATAACAAAATAGATGGCGAAGCGCGACTACTACAAGGTACTCGACGTACCACGGACGGCGACTGAGGCACAGATCAAACAGGCGTTCCGGCGCCTGGCGATGAAGTACCACCCGGATCGCAACCCCCACGACCGGGACGCGGAGGAGCGCTTCAAGGAGGCCAAGGAGGCCTCCGAAGTGCTCACCGACGCCCACAAGCGCGCCCTCTACGACCAGCACGGTCACGCCGGCCTCGAGGCGGCGGCCCGCGGCGGCGGCCGCGGCGGCTTCGGTCCCGGCGATGCCTTCAGCGACATCTTCGGCGATGTGTTCGGCGATATCTTCGGCGGCGCGCGCCGCGGCGGCCGCTCGCAGGTGTTCCGCGGCGCGGATCTGCGCTACCAGCTCGAGCTCGAGCTCGATCAGGCGGTCTTCGGCACCACCGCCGAGATCGAGGTGATGAAGCTCGCCGAATGCGAGACCTGCCACGGCTCGGGTGCCGCGAAGGGCAGCCAGCCCTCAACGTGCGAGAGCTGCGGGGGTGCGGGCCAGGTGCGCATCTCCCAGGGCTTCTTCCAGCTGCAGCAGACCTGCCCGCGCTGCCGTGGCTCCGGTACCGTCATCAGAAATCCCTGCGACACCTGCCTCGGCCAGGGCCGTGTGCGCAAGACGCGTAAGCTCTCCGTGAAGGTCCCCGCCGGCGTCGACACCGAGGATCGTGTGCGCCTCTCCGGCGAGGGCGAGGCGGGCCGTAACGGCGGGCCGCCCGGCGATCTTTATGTCGAGATCCACGTGCGCGAGCACCCGATCTTCGAGCGCGACGGCGAGCATCTCTCCTGCGAGGTGCCCGTCAGCTTTGCCACCGCCGCGCTCGGCGGCTCGGTGCCGGTGCCGACGCTCGAGGGCGACGTGACCCTCAAGATTCCGAGCGAGACCCAGTCCGGCCGCGTATTTCGCCTGCGCGACAAGGGCGTGAAGCCCGTGCGCGGCGGTGCACGCGGCGATCTCTTTTGCCGCGTGGTGGTCGAGACCCCGGTGCACCTGTCCGCCGAGCAGCGCGAGCTGATCCGCTCCCTGGATGAATCCCTCAAGGAGCACCCAGGCAAGCACGCCCCGCGTGAGAAGGGCTTTCTCGAGGGCGTGAAACGCTTCTTCGGCTCCGAGCGGGGCAAGGCATGAGAGTGACTTACGAGCCTCACAAGGCGCCCCTCGCACGCATCGCCGTGATCGGCGCGACGGGCCGCATGGGGCAGGCGCTGCTCAAGGCTGCTCCGGGCTTCCCGCAGCTCCTGATCACGAGCGCCGTCGCCTCGAAGGCGAGCCTCGCGCTCGGGCGCGACGCCGGGGAGGTCGCCGGCCTCCCGCCCGCGAACCTGCCCGTCACGAGCGACCTCGCCGTCGCGCTCGCCGCTGCGGATGTCGCGCTCGATTTCAGCCGCGCCGCCGCCACGGGTGCCACTGTCGCGGCCTGTCGCGCCGCGCGCAAGCCGCTCCTCATCGGCACCACGGGGCTCGATGCGGCGCTCGAGCCGGCAATCGCCGCCGCGGCGGGCGAGATCGCGCTGATGGTGGCACCCAACACCAGTATCGCGGTCGCGCTCCTCACCGAGCTCGTGCGCCAGAGCGCGGCGAGGCTTCCGGCGAGTTTCGATGTCGACGTGCTCGAGCTCCATCATCGGATGAAGCCCGATGCCCCCTCGGGCACGGCGCTCACGCTGGCGCGGGCCGCGGC
Source organism: Gammaproteobacteria bacterium (assembly GCA_030038875.1). GTDB lineage: Bacteria > Pseudomonadota > Gammaproteobacteria > Steroidobacterales > Steroidobacteraceae > 13-2-20CM-66-19. Next base: position 1,890 of record JASHQW010000048.1, read on the forward strand.
GAGCGCGCGTGGGTGGCCGCTGCCCTCCGGCATCACGCCGCCCGCGGGCGGCACCGCCGATCAGGGGCGCCCCGAGGGACAGATCGGGGTTACCAGCGTGCGCGCCGGGGACATCGTCGGCGAGCACACCGTGCTCTTTTCCGGCCCCGGCGAGCAGCTCTCCCTGACCCATCGGGCGAGTGACCGGGAGATCTTCGCCCGAGGCGCCCTGACGGCTGCGCTCTGGCTCATGTCTCAGCCGGCGGGACGCTACAGCATGCGAGATTTTATTGGTTATAAAACATTATCTTAGATTCAAATTAACGACATGGCTTGAGCTTCGCCGGCGCATACGGGAAGGGAATTTTCCGTGGACACATGCGGGCGCGAACCCGTAAAATTTCCGCCTAATCCGTGTACGGGTTAGTCCATGCAAGGCGGGAGGATGTTCGATGAGAACTCCTCCCGCTTTGTATATGTGCGTCAAGGGGAAGTGAACCGGTGAGCGTACCTGCGGTGCTCGCACTGGCCGACGGGACGATTTTCCGCGGTCAGTCGATCGGAGCCAAAGGCAACACCACAGGCGAAGTCGTTTTCAACACCGCCCTCACGGGCTATCAGGAAATTCTCACCGACCCCTCGTACGCGCGGCAGATCGTCACGCTGACCTGCCCGCACATCGGCAACACGGGCACGACGCCGGAGGATCTCGAGGCGGCGCAGATCTACCCCGCGGGCCTCGTCATCCGCGACCTGCCGATCCTGCCGAGCAACTGGCGCTCGAACGAATCGCTTCCGGAGTTTCTCGAGCGCGGCCGCCTGGTCGCGATCGCCGGCCTCGACACGCGCAAGCTCACGCGCCTCCTGCGCGAGAAGGGCGCGCAGGCCGGCTGCATCATGACCGGCGAGAAGGCCGACGAGGCCGCCGCCATCAAGCTGGCGCGCAAATTTCCGGGCCTGAAGGGCATGGATCTCGCCAAGGTGGTGAGCGCCAAGCGGCCCTTCCAGTGGAACGATGGCACCGTATGGCCCGATCCGGCGCGCGCGCCGATCCGCGCGCAGCAACGGCTGCACGTCGTCGCCTACGACTTCGGCATCAAGCGCAACATCCTGCGGCTGCTCGCCGATTTCGGCTGCCGCATGACGGTGGTGCCGGCGCAGACCAGCGCCGAGGAAGTGCTCGCGCTCGAGCCCGACGGCATCTTCCTCTCGAACGGTCCCGGGGATCCCGAGCCCTGCAGCTACGCGATCACCGCCGTGCGCAAGTTCCTCGAGACCGACGTCCCGGTGTTCGGCATCTGCCTCGGCCATCAGATCCTCGGGCTCGCCGCCGGGGCGAAGACCGTGAAGATGAAGTTCGGTCACCACGGCGCGAACCACCCGGTGCAGGACCTGGAGTCGGGGCGCGTGTTCATCACCAGCCAGAATCACGGGTTCGCGGTCGATGAGTCGACGCTGCCGGCGAGCGTGAAGGCGACGCATCGCTCGCTCTTCGACGGCTCGCTCCAGGGGCTCGCCTTCGCCGAGCGTCCGGCGTTCGGGTTCCAGGGCCATCCCGAGGCGAGTCCCGGACCGCATGACATGCGGGCGCTCTTCGAGCGCTTCAATCACCTCATGCTGCGGCGGCTCCAGGCGCAGCTGAAGCTCGCCGAGGACACCCTGCGCCGCCAGCAGGCGGGGACGGCCCGATGAGCAGCCGGCAAAAGCCCGTGCGCCGAACCTTGCTGTCGGAGTGCTCGGCTGCTGAGGTGATCGGGGCAGGCGCACATCGAGCCCCGCCTTTTGCCGGCGGCCGACGCAGTGATGTCCGCCGAAATCGCCGCTGGCGATTTCGGCCAGTGAACTAGATGCCGAAGCGCACCGACATCGAGAGCATCCTGATCATCGGCGCCGGCCCGATCATCATCGGCCAGGCGTGCGAGTTCGATTACTCCGGCGCCCAGGCCTGCAAGGCGCTGCGCGAGGAGGGCTACCGGGTCATCCTCGTGAACTCCAATCCCGCGACCATCATGACCGATCCGGAGATGGCGGACGCCATCTACATCGAGCCGGTCAACGCACGCACCGTCGCGCGCATCATCGAGAAGGAGCGGCCCGATGCGCTGCTGCCCACCATGGGCGGGCAGACCGCGCTCAACACCGCGCTCGATCTGGTGCGCGAGGGGGTGCTCGAGAAGTACGAGGTCGAGCTGATCGCAGCTTCCCGCGCCGCCATCGACATGGCCGAGGACCGTGAGCTGTTCCGCAATGCGATGCGCGAGATCGGCCTCGAGACGCCGCGCTCGCAGATCGCCCGCAGCCTCGATGAGGCGCTCGCCATTGCGGGCGAGATCGGCTACCCGGTGGTGGTGCGCCCGTCGTTCACGCTCGGCGGCAGCGGCGGCGGCATCGGCTACAACCGCGAGGAGCTCGAGGACATCGTGGCGCGCGGGCTCGACGCCTCGCCGACCGGCGAAGTGCTGCTCGAGGAGTCGGTGATCGGCTGGAAAGAATTCGAGATGGAGGTGGTGCGCGACCACCGCGACAACTGCATCATCATCTGCTCGATCGAGAATCTCGATCCCATGGGTGTGCACACCGGCGACTCGATCACGGTCGCCCCGGCCCTCACCCTGACCGACAAGGAGTACCAGCGCATGCGCGACGCCTCGGTCGCGGTGCTGCGCAAGATCGGTGTCGATACCGGGGGCTCGAACGTGCAGTTCGCCGTCAACCCGAAGGACGGCAGACTCCTTATCATCGAGATGAATCCGCGCGTCTCGCGCTCCTCGGCGCTCGCCTCCAAGGCGACCGGCTTCCCGATCGCCAAGATCGCCGCCAAGCTCGCCGTCGGCTACACGCTCGATGAGCTGAAGAACGACATCACGGGCGGGGCGACTCCGGCCTCCTTCGAGCCGGCCATCGACTACGTGGTGGTGAAGATCCCGCGCTTCACCTTCGAGAAATTCCCCACGGCCAACGACCGTCTCACGACGCAGATGAAGTCCGTCGGCGAGGTCATGGCGATCGGGCGCGCGTTCCAGGAGTCGCTGCAGAAAGCCCTGCGCGGGCTCGAGACCGGGCTCGACGGACTCACTCCGCAGCTCACCCTGCCGCTCAGCGACGAGACGGCGGACAAGCTCGCGCACGAGCTGCGCGCGCCGGGGGCGAACCGGCTGCTCTACGTCGCCGACGCCTTCCGCGCCGGCTGGACGCTCGAGCGCGTCGCCGAGCTCACCCACATCGACCCGTGGTTCCTCGCGCAGCTCGAGCAGCTGGTGCAGGAGGAGGCCGAGGTGCGCGCCGACGGCCTCGGGGCGCTGACCGCTGAGCGCCTGCGCGCGCTCAAGCGCCACGGCTTCTCCGACAGCCGCCTGGCGAAGCTTCTCGACATGCCGGAGAAGGCGATCCGCGACAAGCGCCACGAGCTCAGGGTCGCTCCCGTGTACAAGCGCGTCGACACCTGCGCGGCCGAGTTTGCCACCTCGACCGCCTACCTCTACTCGACTTACGAGGAGGAGTGCGAGGCGCAGCCCACCGAGCGCCGCAAGATCATGATTCTCGGCGGCGGCCCGAACCGCATCGGCCAGGGAATCGAGTTCGACTACTGCTGCGTGCACGCGGCGCTGCAGCTGCGCGAGGACGGCTTCGAGACCATCATGGTCAACTGCAACCCGGAGACCGTCTCGACCGACTACGACACCTCCGACCGGCTCTATTTCGAGCCCCTGACTCTTGAGGATGTGCTCGAGATCCTGGCGGTGGAGAAGCCGGAAGGCGTCATCGTGCAGTTCGGCGGGCAGACGCCGCTCAAGCTCTCGCGCGCGCTCGAGGCGGCGGGCGCGCCGATCATCGGCACCTCGCCCGACTCGATCGACATCGCCGAGGACCGCGAGCGCTTCCAGGCGCTGGTGCGGAAGCTCGGCCTCAAGCAGCCGGCCAACGCCAGCGCGCGCGCTGAGGAACAGGCGGTGGTGCTGGCACGCGAGGTGGGCTTTCCGCTCGTGGTGCGGCCTTCCTACGTGCTCGGCGGACGCGCCATGGAAGTGGTCTTCAACGAGGAGGACCTGCGTGCCTACATGGGCAGCGCGGTCGAGGTCTCGAACGACAGCCCGGTGCTGCTCGATCGCTTTCTCGACGTCGCCATCGAGGTGGACGTGGATGCGGTGTGCGACGGCGAGGACGTGCTGATCGGCGGAATCATGGAGCATGTCGAGCAGGCCGGGGTGCACTCGGGCGATTCGGGGTGCTCGCTCCCGCCCGTGAGCCTCTCCCGCGAGACGCAGTCGGAGCTGCGCGAGCAGACGCGCAAGCTCGCGCGCGCGCTCAATGTCGTCGGCCTCATGAACGTGCAGTTCGCGATCCAGGCGGGCGTCATCTACGTGCTCGAGGTCAATCCGCGCGCCTCGCGCACCGTGCCGTTCGTCTCCAAGGCCACGGGGCTGCCGCTCGCCAAGGTCGCCGCGCGCGTCATGACGGGCCGGAAGCTCAAGCAGCTGGTCGGGGCGGTCGAGCGCATACCGCATTATTTCTCGGTGAAGGAAGCGGTGTTCCCCTTCAACAAGTTCCCGGAAGCCGACCCGATCCTCGGTCCCGAGATGAAATCGACGGGCGAAGTCATGGGCACGGGGCGCACCTTCGGCGAGGCCTATGCCAAGGCGCAGAGCGCCTCGGGCGTGACGCTGCCGCGCAAGGGGGTGTGCTTCATCAGCGTGCGTGACCGCGACAAGCCGGGCGCGGTGGAGCTCGCGAAGAAGCTCCTCGAGCGCGGCTTCGAGATGGTCGCGACCGAGGGCACGGCGCGTGCGCTCACCGAGGCGGGCGTCCCCTGCCGCCGCGTCAACAAGGTGCGCGAGGGCCGGCCGCACGTCGTCGACATGATCAAGAACGACGAGATCGATCTCATCGTCAATACCACCGAGGGCAAGCTCGCCATCCGCGAGTCGAACTCGATCCGCCGTGAGGCCGTGCACCGGCGCGTCACCTACTACACGACGCTCGCCGCCGGGCTCGCGACGCTCGAGGCCCTCGAGCACCTCGACGAGGTCGAGGTCAACCGCCTGCAGGACCTGCACCTCGAGGCGTCCGGAACATGAAGCGCACCCCCATGACACTGCGCGGCGCCGAGGTGCTGCGCGCGGAGTTGAAGCGCCTCAAGTCCGAGGCGCGGCCCGCGGTCATCAGGCAGATCGCCGAGGCGCGCGGGCACGGCGATCTCTCCGAGAACGCCGAGTATCACGCGGCGCGCGAGCAGCAGGGCTTCATCGAGGGCCGCATCACCGAGATCGAGCGCAAGCTCGCCAACGCCGAAGTCATCGATCCGGCGACGCTGCCGAACACCGGCAGGGTGGTGTTCGGCGCCACGGTCGAGCTCGAGGACCAGGCGGGCGGCGCGCGCGTCGCCTACCAGATCGCGGGCGAGGACGAGGCGGATATCCGCGCCGGGCGCATCTCGGTCACCTCCCCGATCGCGCGCGCGCTCATCGGCAAGTCCGAAGGCGATGTCGTCGACGTCGCGGCGCCGGGCGGCACGCGCTCCTACGAGATCGTCGCAGTTCGCTTTAGCTGAGCACGGCCGCAAAAACGCTTTTTGCCGGCGGCCCACGGAGTAATGTCTGCCGAAATTGCTCCCTGCCCAGCCGGCGAAAGCCGTGCCTTTCGCCGGCGGCGATCAGGGCAATGTCCGCCGAAATCGCTTCTTGCGATTTCGGCCCATTAATCGGGGATGAGGATGCGCGGGAGCTCGGGGTGCGGCCGATAGAGCACGGCGACATTGCCGATGCGGTGCACGAGGGCGCTCGCGGTGCGCGCGGCGAGCGCGCTGAAGAGCGCATCGCGCGCCTCGCGGTCGCCGCCGGGCGCCTTCACCTTGATGAGCTCGTGACGAGCAAGGGCGCGCGCGGTCTCGCGGGCCACCGCCTCGGTGAGGCCGGCAGCACCTAAGCGCACGACGGGCTTGAGGGCATGTGCGAGTCCGCGCAGGTGCCGGCGCTGCCGCTCGGAGAGCTCGGGGGCGGTGGCGGGCGCGGCCGCGCTTTTCATGGGCTCATTGTAGTTAAGGAGATGCGCAGCTGATGGCGCGGCGCTCGAAAAGCAGCGACCGGTGGCTGAAGGAGCACTTCCGCGACCCTTACGTGCAGCGGGCCCAGAGGGGCGGCTGGCGCTCGCGCGCCGTATTCAAGCTCGAGGAGATCGACCGCCGCGAGAGGCTCCTGAAGCCCGGCGCCGTCTGCCTCGACCTGGGGGCCGCCCCGGGCGGCTGGAGCCAGTATGCCCGGGGGCGCGTCGGGCCCGCGGGCAGGATCATCGCCACCGACATCCTGCCGATGGAGGCGATACCCGGGGTGGAGTTCGTTCAGGGCGACTTCCGCGAGGAGGAGGTCCTCGGCCGGGTGCTGTCGCTCCTGCCCGGCGGACGCGCCGACGTGGTGCTCTCGGACATGGCCCCTTCCCTGAGCGGCGTCGATGTGATCGACCAGCCGCGCTCCATGCATCTCGCGGAGCTTGCCCTCGATATGGCCCGGCGCGTCTTGAAGCCCGGCGGGGACGCCCTGATCAAGGTATTCCAGGGGAGCGGCTTTGAGGATCTGGTTAAGGGCGCCCGCACCGAATTCGGGCGGGTCAGGCTGGTCAAACCACAGGCCTCGCGTGCCCGCAGCCCTGAGATCTACATGCTGGCCTTGCAGTTTCGCTTGGTGTAGGTTCGAAAACATGGGTTCGGGACGGCGGCGGCAGCCCCGCCTTAAGGACGGAAGCCTTTGAACGACTTGACAAAGAACATCCTGCTCTGGGTCGTGATCGTGATCGTGCTGTTGCTGGTGTTCAGCCGTTACATGCCGACCGCGGGACAGCCCCAGCAGATCGCCTATTCCACCTTCCTCGATGACGTGAAAAACAACCGCGTCGAGTCGGTGGTGCTCCAGGGCGACATGATCTACGGGGAGCACAAGGACAAGACCGCCTTCAAGACTTTCAATCCCGAGACCGACTACACCGCGCTCATCGGCACGCTCGAGAAGGCCGACGTACGCATCGAGGGCCAGCCTCCCAAGCCGCCGAACTACATGGGGCAGCTGCTGCTGCAGCTCGCGCCGGCGCTGCTTCTGATCGTCGTGTTCGTCTACATGCTGCGGCAGATGCAGGGCGCATCGGGCGGCCGCGGCGCCATGTCCTTCGGCAAGAGCCGCGCGCGGCTCCTCGGCGAGGATCAGGTGAGCGTCACCTTCGCCGACGTCGCGGGCGTCGACGAGGCGAAGCAGGAGGTCGGCGAGATCGTCGACTTCCTCAAGGACCCGGGCAAGTTCCAGAAGCTCGGCGGCAAGATTCCCAAGGGCGTGCTGATGGTGGGATCGCCCGGCACCGGCAAGACACTGCTGGCGCGCGCGATCGCCGGCGAGGCCAAGGTGCCGTTCTTCACCATCTCGGGCTCCGACTTCGTCGAGATGTTCGTCGGCGTCGGCGCCTCGCGCGTGCGCGACATGTTCGAGCAGGCGAAGAAGCACGCTCCGTGCATCATCTTCATCGATGAGATCGATGCCGTCGGCCGGCACCGTGGCGCGGGCCTCGGCGGCGGGCATGACGAGCGCGAGCAGACACTCAATCAGCTGCTGGTCGAGATGGACGGCTTCGAGGGCAACGAGGGCATCATCGTCATCGCCGCCACCAATCGTCCGGACGTGCTGGACCCGGCGCTGCTGCGCCCGGGCCGCTTCGACCGCCAGGTGGTCGTGCCCCTGCCCGACGTGCGCGGCCGCGAGCAGATCCTGCGCGTGCACATGCGGCGCGTGCCGCTCGCCGACGACGTCAAGCCGGCGCTCATCGCGCGCGGTACGCCCGGTTTCTCGGGCGCGGATCTCGCCAATCTGGTCAACGAGGCGGCGCTGTTCGCCGCGCGCGCCAACAAGCGCATCGTCGGCATGGACGAGTTCGAGAAGGCCAAGGACAAGATCATGATGGGCGCCGAGCGGCGCTCCATGGTGATGAGCGAGGCCGAGAAGAAGATGATGGCCTATCACGAGGCCGGCCACGCCATCGTCGGCATGACGGTGCCGGAGCACGACCCCGTATACAAGGTGACGATCATCCCGCGCGGGCGGGCGCTCGGTGTCACGCAGTTCCTTCCCGAGCAGGATCGCTACAGCCTCTCCAAGCGGCGTATCGAGAGCTCGATCGCTACGCTCTTCGGCGGGCGTATCGCCGAAGAGCTGATCTTCGGCCCCGAGTCGGTCACCACCGGCGCCTCGAACGACATCGAGCGCGCCACCGAGCTGGCACGCAACA
>JASHQW010000418.1 GCA_030038875.1 Gammaproteobacteria bacterium
CACCCCGCAACGTCTGGATGACGTTGTCGTAGTAGAGCGGATGTCCGAAGCCGTAGACCGAGGTCGTCAGGTAGCTCGCGTCCTTGACGCGTGCATCGTCGTCGCCGCGCTCCGCAAACTCCCAGTGCTGGATCTCGTTCACCGCCACCCCGCCCACGCGCACCGTGCCCTTCTCGCCGAGCACGGTGATCGAGCCCTCGAAGTTCTTCGGGTATGCCAGCATGGTCACGCACATCGAGCCGAGCGCCCCCGAGCGCCAGCGAATGCCGACCACCGCGCTGTCCTCGACCTGGATGTCGCGCGCCAGGGTCGCGGTGTAGGCCTGTACGCTCTCCACCGGCCCGATGAGCCAGTCGATGAGGTCGACGTAGTGGCTCGCCTGGTTCATGAGCGCGCCGCCGTCGAATTCCCAGGTGCCGCGCCATTTGGCGCTGTTGTAGTACTCCTGCGGCCGGCTCCAGAAGACGTTGAGGCTCACCATGTAGATCCTGCCGAAGCGCTTCTGCTCGACGGCGCGCTTCAGCAGCTGCAGGGTGGCATTGCGGCGGTTCTGCTTGACGACGAACAGCCGCACCCCGGCCGCATCGCAGGCCTCGACCATGCGCTTGCCATCCGCCCAGCGGGTCGCCATCGGCTTCTCGGTGACGACGTGCCGGCCCGCGGCCGCAATCTGCAGCGTCTGCCCCGGGTGCAGGCCGCTCGGCGTGCACAGCACCACGACGTCGGCGTCGCTCCCCGACAGCAGCTCCTCCAGTGACGTGAAGCCGCGCGCCCCCGTGTGCGCCACCGCGCGACGCAGGGCCGCCGGGTCGGTGTCGCACACAGCGATCAGCTCGAGGCGCTCGCGGTGCGCCGCGATGGCCTCGAAGTGCTTGCCCGCGATCCGCCCGCAGCCGATCAGCGCGATGCGGATGCGGCGACCGACGATCGGTTCGCGGCGCTCGGTCACGCCTGCCCCGCCGCCGTGTGAGCACGCCGCCGGCGCACGCGCGCCAGGTACACCACCAGCACGCCCGCGAACAGCCCGGCGGCGGCGCCCACCGCGCTCATCAGCGCGCGTTTCGGGCTGTTGCGCCTCTCGGGCGCGATCGCGGCGTCGAGAAAGCGATACGCGTACTCGCGCTGCACGTTCGCCAGCATCGCGTTGTTGACCTGCTGCTCGATCAGTCGGTAGATCGCCTGGTGGATCTCGACGACATTGGTCTTGGCGAGCTCCTTGTTGAGATACTCGAGGCTGCGCTGCGCGCTGTCGATGGCATCGGCGCGCATCTTGTCGTTCACCAGGCTGACCAGCCCATTGGCCCACTGCGCCGCGAGCTGCGGCGAGTACCAGATCACCGCGACGGTGACGAAGCCAGTGCGCCGATCGTCGGACACGTTGAGCACGTCGTCGCGGAAGCGCTTGGTGGCCTCGCCGAGCGTCGGCGGCGCGACACCGCTGCGCCAGCGGCCGGCGAGCGGGTCCCAGCGGTCCGCATACAGCACCGGCAGCAGGTGGTTCGCCTCGATGAACTCGCGCGCAAAGCCCGCCGAGTTGAGCGTCGCGAGCGCCTCCTCCTTGCGCCCGCCGCCGGTGCCGAGATCGATGCCGGCAAGCGCCGCCACCCCGCTGAGCTCGCGTAGCGTGCCGCTCTGGCCCGGGAAGCTCTGCGTGGCGGCAGGTGCCACCAGGGCTTCGGCACGGAATTTCGCCGGCAGCAGCAGCGCCGTGACCAGCGCCAGCGCGCCGCCCGCGAACGCCGTAGCCAGCAGCATCTTCCACGCCTTGAGCAGCGCGCCCACGAAGGCGGCCAGATCATCCGCGGCCGGCGCCGGCGGCTCCGGGACGACGACGAAGTAACCACTCGGCGGCCCCTTCAGGGCGGCGCGCACCTCGCCTTCGAACTCCGCGCTCACCTGGAGGCCCCGGGCGGTGCGTCGTCGCCGCGGCCGCCGACCTCGCGCCGCAGCTGCTCGATTTCGGTGCGCAGCGTCTCGTATTCGCGCATCTTGATGCGCAGGAAGCGCGCCGTGAGTACCGCCTTCTGCTCGATGCCGCGCGGGGTGAGCAGGTAGCGGTAAGCGAGCTTGTTGTGGCTGTTACGGAAGCGCTTCGCCTTGATCCAGCCCTTGTGCATCAGCGCCCGCAGGCAGTAATTGACCTTGCCGACGCTGAAGCCGAACTCGGACGCCAGGTCGCGCTGACTGGCCTTCGGATTTGCCTCCAGCAGCCGCAACAGCTTCAGCCCGGTCTCATCGTTGGACATCGAGTCTCTGTGTTCAACCATTGAACGCAGTAGCGTAGGAGCCTTACCGCATCCTGTCAACACGCGCCCACGGCTACAGCCCGTGTATCGCCAGCACCGCGATCGAGACGTTGTAGAGGATGCCGGTGACCGCCTGCCAGAACGGCAGCGGCAGCATGTGCTCCGTATCGAGCGGCACGACGATGGTGTCGCCCGGCCGGATCCTCACCTCGGAGCTGCGGCGGAACCAGCCGTTCCCCTGGCTGGCGGCGACCACGCCGCCGTTGGCGCGCACGATGTAGATGCGGCCCCCGTCCGCGCGTCGCGTGGTGCCGCCGCTCAGGGCGATGTAACCGTCGCGCGACAGGCGCGGATTGTAGAGGTGCGAGGTGGGGCTCTGCACCTCACCGAGCACCGTGACCTGCTGCTGGAAGCGCGGCACGATGAGCTGGTCGCCGTTGCGCAGAATCACGTCGTCGGGTGAGCCGACGCGCTCGCGCATCAGGCGCGGCAGGTCGATCACCATGCGGCCGACCGCCCTGGCACCGCGCACCTGCCCGAGGAGCGACTGTCCGACGGTGAGCGCGCTGGTCCCGCCCGCCTGACCCGACGCGGCACTCGCCACCGCCAGCGCCGCCAGGTCGGTCTGCATGCGCGTCGCGAGCATGTCGAGCTGCTCCTGCTCGCGCCTGCGCAGCCAGTCGCGCGTGAACACGCCGCCTTCCGGAAACGCGTAATCGGTGAGCCCGCCGGCGCGCTGAATGACCGACTTGAGCGTCTCGCCGCGACGAATCGCATAGTTCCCGGGGAAGCGCACTTCGCCTCGCAGCGTCACGCTCTCCTGCTCGCCCCACAGCGGTACCTCCTTGACGCTGAGGGTGTCGAAGGCCTGCAGCGTGATGTCAGCGGCCGGTTCGCCTTGCATCGCCGCGGCGAGATCCACCTCGATGAGCTCAGTGTGGCGCGCTTCGCCGCCCGAGCCGCCCGTTACGACGTAGCGGGTGAGCTCCGCCTTCGCGCCGTAGGCGGCGTCTGCCGTGCCGCCACCGGCGCGGATCAGATCGCTGACCCGCATTCCGGTCTCGAGCGGATATTCGCCCGGCACCTTCACCTGCCCGTCGACGTGC
>JASHQW010000419.1 GCA_030038875.1 Gammaproteobacteria bacterium
GGCCGCCGGCGCCGAGGGTGCGCCCGCGCCGCAGCCGCCCCAGGCGCCGGTGTCGACAGGTGCGCCGCCCACGGCGGGCGCCGGGAGCTGAAGCCATGTTGCCCGAGCTCGGTCACTTCGCCCTGATCCTCGCGCTGCTGCTCGCGGGATTGCAGGCCTTCTTCGGCATCGCCGGTCCGGCACTCGGCCGCGAGCGCTGGAGCGCGGCGGTGATGCCTGCCGTCGCGGGTCAGTTCGTCATGGTGGCGACCGCGGTCGGCTGCCTGGTGGCTTCGTTCGTCGGCGACGACTTCTCGGTGAAGTACGTCGCGGAGAATTCCAACTCCGCGCTGCCGCTCCTCTACCGGGTGGCAGCGCTGTGGGGCGCGCACGAGGGATCGCTGCTGCTGTGGATCATGCTGCTCGCGCTCTGGACCGTTGCGGTGGCGGTATTGGGCAGCCGTCTGCCGCGCCTGTTCGCGGCACGGGTGCTCGGGGTGCTCGGGGTGATCAGCTTCGGCTTCCTGCTGTTCACGCTGGCGACCTCCAATCCCTTCCTGCGGCTCGACCCGCCGGCGGGCGACGGCGCCGATCTCAACCCGATCCTGCAGGACCCGGGACTCGCGGGACATCCGCCCGTGCTCTACACGGGTTACGTCGGCTTCGCAGTCGCCTTCGCCTTCGCCTGTGGCGCCATGCTCGAGGGCCGCATGGATCAGAACTGGGCGCGCTGGACGCGGCCGTGGGTGACGGCCGCGTGGTCGTTCCTCACCTGCGGGATCGCCATGGGGAGCTTCTGGGCGTACTACGAGCTCGGCTGGGGCGGTTTTTGGTTCTGGGACCCGGTGGAGTGCGCCTCGTTCATGCCCTGGCTGGTGGGGACGGCGCTCATCCATTCGCTCGCGGTCACCGACAAGCGCGGACTCTTCAAGAGCTGGACACTGCTACTCTCGGTGCTGGCGTTTTCGCTCAGCCTGCTCGGCACCTTCCTGGTGCGCTCCGGCGTACTGGTCTCGGTGCATTCCTTCGCCGCCGATCCGCGCCGCGGCGTGTTCATCCTCGCGTTCCTCATCGTGATGATCGGCGGCGCGCTCAGCCTGTACGCCAGGCGCGCGCCGCTGCTGAAGTCTCCGGCGGGATTCGAGCTCGGGGCGCGCGAGTCGTTCCTGCTGTTCAACAACGTGTTGCTGGTGATGGCCGCCGGCACGGTGTTCGCGGGCACACTGGCGCCGCTCATCTCCGGAGCGCTCGGGCTCGGTACCGTATCGGTCGGCCCGCCGTTCTTCAATCCGACCTTCATGCTGTCGATGCTGCCGCTGCTGGCGCTGCTGTCGATCGGTATCCATGCAAGCTGGAAGCGCGGACGGCTCGCAACGCAGTGGCGGGCCCTTCTTTACACCTTCGTGGCGGCCGCGGTGCTCGGCTGCGGGCTGGTGTACGGAATCTATTCCCACGGACACCTGCTGACGCCGGTCGGTGCGACGCTCGGTCTGTGGATCATCCTTTCCTCGCTGGTCGACCCGGTCGACCGCCTGCGCCGCCGGCTGTCGCTGCCGCGCGCGGTGCTCGGCATGACGGTTGCGCACATCGGTCTTGCGATTGCGGTGATTGCGCTCACCACGGTGCAGTCCTTCACCGAGGAAAGGGACGTCGCCCTGGCGCCCGGCGCGAGCGCGAGCGTCGGCGGCTACCAGTTCCGCTTCGACGGCGTCCGTCCGATCGAAGGCCCGAACTACGATGGGGTGGGCGGCACGCTGGTCGTGACCCGCAACGGCGTATCGGTCGCGGTGCTCAAGCCGCAGAAGCGCCAGTACTCGGTACAGCACCAGGTGACCACCGAGACCGCGATCCATTACAGCCGCGGCAACAATATCCTGGTGGCGCTCGGCGACGACCTCGGGGCCGGCCGCTGGAGTGTGCGCATCCAGATCCGCCCGCTGGTGAGTTTCATCTGGATCGCCGCGGCCATCATGGCACTCGGTGGGGCGCTGGCGATCTCCGACCGCCGCTACCGCCTGGCGAGGGCGGCGGACGCCGTGCCGGCGGCAGCCGCGCCGGAGCACGCATGATCAACCGCTTCCTCATCCCGATGGTGGCGTTCGTCCTGCTCGCGGTGGTGCTCGCGATCGGCATCAAGCACTCGCCGGAGAAGGGCATCATCGCCTCGCCACTCATCGGCAAGCCGGCGCCGCAGTTCTCGCTCCCGAGCCTCCAGGACCGTACGCACACCGTGAGCTCCGCGGCCTTGCGCGGGCGCTGGTATCTGCTCAACGTGTGGGGCAGCTGGTGCGGCACGTGCCGGGACGAGCACCAGATGCTCCTCGACGTGCGCCGCTCCGGTCGGGTGCGGCTCATCGGCCTCGACTGGAGGGACGACGACAGCCAAGCGCTCGGCTACCTGCAGCAGCTCGGCGACCCGTATGAATTCGTCGCGGCGGATCACGACGGCCGCATCGCCATCGACTGGGGCGTGTACGCGGCGCCGGAGAGCTTCCTCGTGAACCCGCAGGGCATCGTCGTGTACAAGTGCATGGGCGAGCTGACGCCCGCCATATGGGAGAAAGAAATTCTCCCGCGGCTGGCGCAGGCGGCGGGCTCATGAGGCGCGCCACCGCGATTTGCGTTGCGGCCGCGGGCCTGGCCCTGGCGAGCGCGGGCGCCGTCTGGGCGATCGACACTACGCAGATGCCGACACCCGAGCTGCAGGCGCGCTACGAGGGGCTCACGCACGAGCTGCGCTGCGTGCAGTGTCAGGATGAGGCGCTCGCCGACTCCCCCGCAGGGGTAGCAGCGGACCTGCGGCGCGAGGTGCGCGAGATGCTGCTCGCGGGCAAGTCCGACGACGACGTCCGCAACTTCATGCTGGCGCGCTACGGGGACTTCGTGCTC
>JASHQW010000420.1 GCA_030038875.1 Gammaproteobacteria bacterium
GCGGCCGCGATGTTCGGGTGGCACAGCACCACCAGGCGCACCGACCAGAGAAGGTCGGTGACGAGCTCGGTCACGGTCGGCTTGGAGTACACGACCGCGACGTCGACGTCGCCGAGCGGCGGTCCGACGCCGTAGGGACTGACGAGATCGATATCGACCTCGCTGCTGGCGCGGCGGAAGTCGCGCAGGATCGGCACCGCGAGCTGCACCGCGAAGCTCGGCGGCATCTGCACGCGCAGCGTGCGCTGCGCCGGGGCGCCCTCGTTGCGGATGTCATCGAGCGCGTACTCGAGCCGGTCGAAGGATTTGACCACCGCCGGCAGCAGGTGCTGGCCCGCCTTGGTGAGGGTCAGCGCGTGCGGGCGCCGCTCGAAGAGCTGCACCCCGGTCAAGCGCTCGAGCGCGATCACGTGGCGCGACAGCGCGCTCTGTGAGATCAGCAGCGCATTGGCCGCCGCGGTGAAGCTGCCGTGCTTGGCCACCCCTTCGAAGGCGCGCAAGGCGTTGAGCGGCAGCCAGCGCCGGTCGATTGCTTTCTTGTCCATGGGCCCACCCTTTTTGCGCATCCTCGCCGAGAATCAAGCCTCGCGCCATCCCGTCACGGCCTTCGCCGCGCGGCGCATGAGGCCCCCGAAATATCTTCTCAGCGGCAATAGTTAGATAAGCATCTATTTTGGCTTGCTTGAGCCCCTGTAGAGGGGCTCAACGGACCCGAATTAGAAGGTTTTCTAACTATTACCCAATCATTCCGTTTCGGGACCCCATCACGTCCAATCGGCGAGCGTCGCCTCGATCCAGCCGCGCAGGTGCTCTGCGTAGGCGCGATCGACGACCAGCAGCGCCTCGTCGGTGCTCGTGCCGATCGCGAGCACCTGCACGTCCGCAAGTCGGCCGCGGCGAGCTTGGTTAAGCCCAAGCGCCAACGCCGTGCTCCCGAACCCGCTCAGGAGTTCCGCGACACGCGAACCGCGTAGCCGAAACGCCCCGAGCCCGCCGCTCAGCTCGACGACATAGCCGCCCTCCGCACCTGAAAGCCGCTCCTTCAGCGCGGCAAGCGGTGCCGCCTCCTCGCTCAGAGCCAGCGTCTCGGTCGGCCGGAGCCAGGCGAGGAGCAGACCGGCTCCATCCACCGCCTCCGCGGGCACCACCGTGGCCTTTAGCGGCGCCGGCAGCGGCGTTCCCGTGACGGCGGCCACGGCGTCGGCGAAGGGGCCTGTGGGCTCGAAGTACCGCAAGGTCGCCGCATGAAGCGGCGCGTCGGTCTCCACCTCGAGCCCGGGCGGCTTAACCATGTACCCGCGCTCCCTGAGGATCGACGAAGGGAAGCCGGACCACGCGCGCCGCGATCTCGCGTCCCAGGTGATACAGGCGCAGCTCCTCACCGAGCCGTTGTGTGCCGCGCGCCAGCAGGCCGAGTGCCACCGGGTAGCCGAGCTCGGGACTCATGAAGCTCGAAGTGACCCGGCCCTCGGTCGCCCCCGGCGGCCGCCGGCCGGCAATCTGAGCGCCGACGGGCAGCAGGGTGCGTCGATCGACGGGCGTGAGCCCGACGAGCTGCTGGCGGTCCGGATCGCGCGCGGCCGGCCGCGCGAGCGAGCGGCGCCCCACAAAATTCGCGGTCTTGCGCTCGATGCCGCGCGCGAGACCCACATCGCCCGGCAGCGTCGTGCCGTCGGTGTCGGTGCCGATGTGAATGTACCCCTTCTCGACCCGCATCACCTGCAGCGCCTCGATGCCATAGAGCACCCCGCCGACCGCGTCCGCGTGCCGCCACAACCGCTCGAGGAGCGCGGCCGCCTCGCCCGCCGGAAGGTTCACCTCGTAGCCGAGCTCGCCGCTGAAGCTCGCCCGCAGCACGCGCAGCGGCAGACCTCCGAGCGCGCTCTCGCGCAGAGTCATGTGCTTCATCGCTGCGGGTGCGAGCGCTGCCTCGCAGCCCGCCCGCGCGAGCCAGTCCCAGGCGCGCGGACCCGCGACCGTCACGTTGGCCCACCGCGACGTCACGGGCGTCACCAGCACCCTCAGGTCCGTGAACTCGCACTGCAGCCACTCCTCGAAGGCGGCTGCCGTGCGCTCCGCCCCCGCGCTCGTGGTGTTGACCCAGAAATGCTCCGGCCCGAGCCGCGCCACGATGCCGTCATCGACGAGCGTGCCGTTCTCGTTGAGCAGCACGCCGTAACGGGCCTGACCCGGAGCGAGCGTCGACAGGGTGCCGAGGTACATGAGGTCGAGAAAGCGCGCCGCGTCGGGACCGAACACCTCGAGCTTTCCGAGCGGCGAGCCGTCGAGGAGCCCGGCGCGCGTGCGCACCGCGCGCGCCTCACGCTGCGCCGCCGCCTCGAGCGATTCACCGGACTGCGGGTAGCCCGCCGGGCGGCACCAGTCGCCGAAGTTCTCGAGCAGCGCTCCGTGCGCCACGTGCCAGGCCTCCGCCGGCAGGCGCTTCAGCGCCCGGTACAAGGGGCCGACACGGCGGCCCGCGACGCAGCCGAGCGTCACGGGTGCGAACGGCGGGCGAAAGCGCGTCGTGCCGACCTCGCCAGCCGAGCGCCCGGTGTGCTCGCCGAGCAGCACGAGCGCATTCACGTTGCTGGTCTTCCCCTGGTCGGTCCCCATGCCGGTCGTGGTGTAGCGCTTGAGGTGCTCGACCGAGAGGTAGTTCTCCCGAACGGCGAGCGCGACATCGTCTGCCGACACGTCGTTCTGCAGATCGACGAAGCATTTCCCGCGCCGGCGCGCGGCGCGCGTGCCCTGGCCGGT
>JASHQW010000421.1 GCA_030038875.1 Gammaproteobacteria bacterium
GCCGCACCGGGCGGCCATCGCGCCAGGCGAGCACCATGGCCCCGAGCTGCTCGGTTGAGAAGCGCCCCGTGAAGCGCAGCGTGTACTGCCGTCGCCCGACGTCGAGCTGACCCGCCGAGACATTGTTGGCGCTGGCGGCACGATTGGCGATGTCGGGAATGCCGATGCCGAGCCCGGCCGTGCGGGCGAGGTCGAGGGTGATGTGCACCTCGTCCGGCGGGCCGTCATTGACGTCGACCGCGGCGACGCCCGGGACCGACTCGAGCTTTGCGCGCACCGTGTCCTCGATGAAGCGGCGCTGCGCGTCGATGGGCCCGGGCGTTCCAGGCAGGAGTTGGACGAAGAACCAAGTCAGAGTCTCGTTGGCGTTGCCCTGCTCGCCCAGCGAGACGCTCGGACGATCCGCGTCGATCGGCAGGGGCCGCGTGCGGTTCAGCCGCCCGACGACCTCGACCAGGGCATTCTTCATATCCGTTCCGAGGGCGAACTTCAGGTTGATCTGGGCGAAGCCAGCGAAGGCGTTGCCCTCGATCTCCTCGATACCGGGCATTCCCTGCAGGACGCTCTCGAGGGGTTCGAGGATTTCCGACTCGATCTCCTCGGGGGAGGCCGTGCGCCATCCCGCCTGGATGGACAGGACCGGCTTGTTGACGTCCGGGAAGAGTTGCAGCGGCAGGCGGCTGAGGCTCAGGAGTCCCACGAGAACCACGAACACCGCGACGACGATGACCCCGATGGGGCTGCGGCTCGACCAGTGCAGGCTGTCCATGCGATGCGCCCACGCTGAAGCAGGGGAATTCTCCCCAAGCTTTCGATGCTACTGCCGGGCGGGGGGTTTGAACGGCCGTCCGCGCCAGACCGTGCGGCGGCTGCGGTGGCCTGCGCGGTGCGTTCCCGTTCGGTAGAATCGCGGCCGCAACCCGTGCCTGGGTGGCGAAATTGGTAGACGCAAGGGACTTAGAAGGTTGAGCACCCGGTTCGGAAACGGCCGGTGTGAATGGGGTCAAAGTCGGTGGAACAGCAGCACTGCGGGTGGCTGCAATACCGAGCTAAGCCCTGGCGCGCGTCTCGTTGGTTTTGCGAGTGACCAGGGAAAGTGTAGAGACTTGACGGCCCCTGCCTAATCCGCGCGCGTCGGCTGCGTGCGGCACGGCAAAGGTAAAGTCCAGACCACAAATGCGAGCCGCGCGGCTCGCAGCAGTGAAAGCTGTAGTGGTACGAAAATCCCTTGGGGGAAACCCCGTGCCGGTTCGAGTCCGGCCCCAGGCAGACAGAACACCAGGCGGCTGGCGCCACCGAGAGACAGTGGTGAAAGTGGCGCTAAGCTACTGAATTTGCGAGACTCGCGCGCCGTGCGGGTGCGCGTTGCACGGCGCGTGAGCTTGCGCACGCATTGCTGATAGTGCGTATCGCGATACTGGAATAATTGCCTCAAAATTAAATTTTGATGCCACGCGAAGGCCTGGAAGTCGAGAACTTGCACCTGTGGCGTGGCGAGCACCACGTGCTGCGGGGCGTTGGCTTTGCGCTTCCACGCGGCGGTTGCCTGCACGTGACGGGTCCAAACGGCGCAGGCAAGACGAGCCTGTTGCGCGCGGCCTGCGGACTGCTCTATCCCGAGTCCGGACGGCTGCTCTGGGACGGGCGGGACGTGCACGAGGACCTTCCCACCTTCCACAGCGTGCTCATGTACATCGGCCACGAGGCGCCGCTCAAGGCGGACCTGAGCGCGCGTGAGAATCTCCGTTACTGGATTGGCACGCGGCGGCGCATCGGACGCGACACGCTCGGGGCGGCGCTGCAGCGTGTCGGCGCGACCGCCTGGAGCGAGCGTCCCGCGCGCACCCTCTCGGCAGGGCAGAGGCGCCGGGTGGCGCTCGCGGCGCTGTCGCTGCTCCTGGTGCCGCTGTGGCTCCTCGATGAGCCGACCACCAATCTCGATGCCGAGGGGCAGCAGCTCGTCGGCACGCTCATCGAGGAGCACCTGGCGCGCGGCGGACTCGTGCTGGCGGCGACGCACCACGAGCTGCCGCTGCCGCGCAGCCGCGTGCAGCGCCTGGAGCTGACGCATGAGTGACACGCGCACTGCTGCGCCCGATGCCGCCTCGGTGCTCGAGGCCGCGCGCCTGGTGCTCGAGCGGGACCTGACGCTCGCGCTGCGCCGGCGTGGGCAGCTGGTGCAACCGCTCGCGTTCTTCGTCATCGTCACGACGCTCTTTCCACTCGCGATCTCCCCGGAGCTCGCACGGCTGCGCGAGGTCGCCGCCGGCGTCCTGTGGGTGGCGGCGCTGCTCGCCTCGCTACTGGCGCTCGAGTTTCTCTTCCGCGACGACGCTTACGACGGCACGCTCGAGCAGTACGCGCTCTCCGGGCAGCCGCTCACCGGCCTCATGTTCGCCAAGACCGCGGCGCACTGGCTGCTCACCGGGCTGCCGCTCGCGCTGATGGCGCCGCTCGCAGCGCTGTCGCTCGGAGCGCCGCCGGACGCGGTCCCTGGGATCGTGGCGTCGGTCGCGGTGGGCACGATCGCGCTCAGCCTCATCGGCTCGATCGGCGCCGCGCTTACCTTGGGGCTACGGCGCAGCGGCGTGCTGCTCGCGCTCCTCACGCTGCCGCTGTCGCTGCCGGTGCTGATCTTCGGGGCGCGCGCCAGCGAGCTCGCGATCCATGGCGAGCCCTACGTGGCGCCGCTCGAGCTGCTGGCAGCGCTCGCGGTGCTCGGAATCACGCTCGCGCCGCTGGCATCCGCCGCCGCCGTGCGCATCAGTCTCGAGTGAACGGAGCAATATGAGCTGGACGTGGTTTCATCGGCTGGCCTCTCCGCCGCACATCTACCGGCTCGCGCAGCGGCTCACGCCCTGGTTCGCCTGGCCGGCGGGCGCGCTGATTCTCGCGGCCCTGTACGGCGGGCTGGTGCTGGCACCTCCCGACTACCAGCAGGGCGACGGCTTTCGCATCATTTATATGCATGCGCCGAGTGCCTGGATGTCTCTGATGGTATATACGACCATGGCGGTCGCTGCGGCGGTGGCGCTCATCTGGCGCATGAAGGTGGCGCACGCGGTGGCGGCGAGCTGTGCGCCGATCGGCGCCTCGTTCACCATCGCGGCGCTGGTGACCGGCTCGCTGTGGGGCGAGCCGATGTGGGGTACGTGGTGGGAGTGGGATCCGCGGCTGACGTCGGAACTAATCCTCCTGTTTCTCTATCTCGGCTACATGGGCTTGCGCGGCGCGATCGAGGATCCTCAACGGGCGGACCGCACCAGCGCCGTGCTGGCGGTGGTCGGCATCGTGAATGTCCCGATCATTCATTACTCGGTGACCTGGTGGAACTCGCTCCATCAGGCGCCCTCGGTGATGCGGCTCGGCAAGCCGACCCTGTCGACTCCGATGCTGGTGCCGCTGCTGATGATGATGCTCGGCTTCACGCTGTTCTTCGTCGCGGTGCTGCTGGTACGTCTGCGCGGGGAGATCCTGGTGCGCGAGCGCTCGGCGAGCTGGATCCGGGAGGTGCTTTCGACATGAGGGAGTTTCTCGACATGGGCGGCTACGCGGCCTTCGTGTGGCCCTCGTACGCGGTGACCCTCGCGGTCGTGGTGCTCAATATCGTGTGGGCGCGGAGCTCGCTGGCGCGCTCGCGCGCGGCCGCACGGCGGCGGCTGGCCGCCGCGGGAGCCGACGCATGACGCCGCGTCAGCGCCGCATGACGCTCGTCATCGGCATCCTCGCGGGTGTGAGCATCGCCGGGGCGCTGGCGCTCTCGGCCTTCAAGAAGAACGTCACTTTCTTCTTCGATCCCACCCAGGTGGCCGCCGGGCAGGTGCCCGCGGGGGAGCGCTTCCGCCTCGGCGGCATGGTGAAGGAGGGGAGTCTCAGGCGTGCGCCCGGGAGTCTCGAGGTGCACTTCGTCGTGACAGATTTCAGCCACGAAGTGCCGGTCAGCTATTCGCAGGTGCTGCCGGATCTGTTCCGCGAGGGCGCCGGCGTCGTCGCCCACGGGCGGCTGCAGGCCGACGGGACTTTCGTTGCGGACGAGGTGCTCGCCAAGCACGACGAGAAGTACATGCCGCCGGAGGTGGC
>JASHQW010000049.1 GCA_030038875.1 Gammaproteobacteria bacterium
CGCGCTGCTGCTGCCCCACGGCTACGAGGGCGCCGGTCCCGAGCACTCCTCGGCGCGCCTCGAGCGCTTCCTGCAGCTATGCGCCGAGAACAACATGCAGGTGTGCGTGCCTTCGACGCCGGCGCAAATGTTCCACATGCTGCGCCGGCAGATGCGCCAGTCCTTCCGCAAGCCGCTCATCGTCATGTCGCCGAAGAGCCTGCTGCGCCACGAGCTGTCGGTGTCGCCGCTCGAGGATCTGGCCCGCGGCAGCTTCGCGCGCGTCATCGGCGAGATCGACCCGCTGGCGGCGGCCGAAGTGCGGCGCGTCGTATTCTGCAGCGGCAAGGTGTACTTCGATCTCCTCAGGGCGCGCCGCAAGGAAGGGCTGCGCGACGTGGCGCTGGTGCGCATCGAGCAGCTCTACCCGTTCCCGAGCGAGGAGTACGAGGCAACCCTCGGCCGCTTCCCGAACGCACGCGAGGTCGTGTGGTGCCAGGAGGAGCCGCAGAACCAGGGGGCGTGGTATCAGATCCGGCACCGGCTGCAGGACTCGGCTGTGGGCCGCCGTCCCGTCCTGTACGCGGGCCGTGCGCCGGCGGCCGCCCCGGCCACCGGCATCGCGCGCATCCACGAGCTCGAGCAGCAGGCGCTCGTGGCCACGGCGCTGCATGCGACGAGCACCGAGGAAGCGGCGCGCGAGACCACACGCCTGACGGCGGTGGTGCCGGGTGCGGAGGCGGCGGGTCCCGCGCCCTCACCCGAGGGACTGGCGACACCGGCGACTCAGATAAGGAAGCGCTCATGAGCACCGAGATCCGCGTTCCGCAGCTTCCCGAATCCGTCGCCGATGCGACGCTGGTCGCCTGGCACAAGCAGCCGGGCGATGCGATCCGTCGCGATGAGAATCTCGCCGACCTCGAGACCGACAAGGTCGTGCTGGAGGTGCCGGCGCCCGCCAACGGTGTGGTGCGCGAGATCCGCGTGCAGAGCGGCACCGTGGTGACGAGCGGTCAGGTGCTGGCGGTGATCGATGAGGGCGACACGGCCGCCACCATGCCGGTCAAGCTGTCGCCGGCCGCGATGGCCGCGGCGGCTCAGGCTGCGGCCTCACAGGCGGTGGCTGCGCAGGCGCCGGCTGCGGCAAAAGCCGCCGCGGGTGGCGCCGGGTCCCCCGCTCCAGCCGCTGTTGTCAGGGCCGCACCCGCAGCCGATGCCGAGGGAGGCCGGGACGGCGGCAAGTTGAGCCCCTCGGTCCGGCGGCTCGTCGAGGAGAACCGTCTCGACCCGACGGCGATCCCTGCATCCGGCAGGGATGGACGCCTCACCAAGGCCGACGTGGTGGGATTCCTCGACAAGAAGCCGGCAGCAACGCCCGCCGCTGCTGCCGCGGCCGCAGCTCCCGCGCCGGCAGCGGCGATCGCCGCCGCCGCATCGCGTCCTGTGGCGCCCGCGGCGCGAGCGCCGGCACCGGCGCCGCAGCCTGCCGGCGCCCGTGCGGAGCAGCGCGTGCCGATGACGCGGCTGCGCGCGCGCATCGCCCAGCGTCTCATCGAGGCACAGTCCACCCAGGCGCTGCTCACCTCATTCAATGAGGTCGACCTGACCGCGGTGCAGGAGCTGCGCGGGCGCTACAAGGAACGCTTCGAGAAGCAGCACGGCGTGAAGCTCGGCTTCATGTCCTTCTTCGTCAAGGCCTGCATCGAGGCGCTGAAGAAGTTCCCGGTAGTCAACGCCTCGGTGGACGGCAACGACATCATCTATCACGAGTACTACGACATCGGTGTGGCGGTCTCGACCGATCGTGGGCTGGTCGTGCCGATCGTGCGCGACGCGGATGTAAAGAGCTTCGCGCAGATCGAGAAAGAGGTCGCCGACTATGCCCGCAAGGCGCGCGACGGCACCCTCGCGCTCGCCGATCTCACCGGCGGCACCTTCACCATCACCAACGGCGGAGTGTTTGGCTCGCTCATGTCGACGCCGATCGTCAACGCGCCGCAGAGCGCCATCCTCGGCATGCACAAGATCCAGGATCGCCCCATGGTCGTCGACGGGCAGGTTGCGGTGCGGCCGATGATGTATCTCGCGGTGACCTACGATCACCGCATCATCGACGGGCGCGAGGCGGTGCAGTTCCTGGTCGCGGTGAAGGAAGCACTCGAAGACCCCGGGCGGATGCTGCTCGGGATCTGAGCGCCGCGCGCGCCGCTCAGAAGATCTGGCGGAACAGCCAGTAGAGCGTACCCGACAGCAGGATCGCCGCCGGGAGCGTCAGCACCCAGGCCATCACCAGGTTGCGCAGCGTCGTCAGCTGCAGCCCGGAGCGGTTTGCCGCCATCGTGCCCGCGACCCCTGACGAGAGCACGTGGGTGGTCGAGACCGGCAGCCCGAAGGTGTCGGCGGCCGCGATGGTCGCCATGGCGACCAGCTCGGCGCAGGCACCCTGCGCGTAGGTGAGGTGGGTCTTGCCGATCTTCTCGCCGATGGTCACCACGATGCGCTTCCAGCCGACCATGGTGCCGAGACCGAGCGCGATGGCGACCGCCACCTTGACCCACAGCGGAATGAACTTGGTGGCGAGGTCGATCTGCTTCTTGAAGCCGTCGAGCTCCTGACGCGTCGCCTCGGGGAGGGTCTTGGCGTGCGCGTCCTTGCTGAAGAAACGGATGGCTTCGGAGGTGAGATACATGTCGTTGCGGACGTTGGTGACGCTCTCGCCCGGGATCTGCGCAAAGGTGCCGCTCGCCTTCACCTGCTCACCGATGCTGCCGGTGAGGGCGGCGAGGGCGGGCAGCAGCTCCTCGCTCCAGGCGTGGGTGCGCACGTAGGTCGACAGGACCTGCCGCGGGTCGGACGGCGCTGCGCCCGGCGTGGCCTGCTCGAGCGCCCGGCGGGTTTCGGCGGCCATCTGGATGAAGGGGACCATCTCGCGCGCCGGCATGGCGCGATTCAGCGCGTACGCCATCGGCACCGTGCCGATGAGGATCAGCATGATGAGCCC
>JASHQW010000422.1 GCA_030038875.1 Gammaproteobacteria bacterium
GAGCCGGAGTCCGCCGGCGCCGAGGGCAGCGATCCCGCACCCAGCGCGGGCGATCTCGTCGTCACGCGGCGCGCCCTCGAGCGCGCCTGGCTCAGCGCGCCGCCGTTCGCAGCGCGCGCGCTCATCGTGCGCACGCGGCCCAACCGCGCCGACAAGCGCGTGCACGACTACTCCGCGGAGACGCCGCCCTATCTGACGCGCGAGGCCGCGGCTCTCCTCATCGAACGCGACATCGCACACCTGGTCGTCGACCTGCCGTCGATCGACCGGGCGCGCGACGAGGGGCGCCTCACCGCGCACCGGATTTTCTTCGGTCTGCCGGCCGGAGCGACCGCGCTGGCCGCGGCCGCGCGGCCCGATGCCACCGTCACCGAGCTCGCCTTCGTACCGGACGAGGTGCGCGACGGCGCCTATCTCCTCGAGCTGCAGCTGCCGGCGCTCGCCGGCGACGCGGTGCCGAGCCGGCCGCTGCTGTATCCGCTCGGCGCCTGAGCATGAGCATGAGCGCCGTCGGTGCCGAGGTCCTCGCGCGCGCGCGCGCCCGCGATGCCGCCGATCCCTTGCGCACCTTCCGCGAGCGCTTCGCGCTGCCGGTGGACGAGCGCGGCGCGCCGCTTGTCTATCTGTGCGGCCACTCCCTCGGCCTGCAGCCGCTCGCGGCGCGCGAGCTCGTGATCGAGGAGCTCGACGAGTGGGCGCAGCGCGCGGTCGAGGGGCACGAGCACGCCCGGCGCCCCTGGGTGCCGTATCACGAGAACCTGCGCAGCGGGCTCGCCGCGCTCACGGGCTCGCACCCGGGCGAAGTGGTGGCGATGAATTCGCTCACCGTCAATCTGCACCTGATGTTTGCGAGCTTCTACCGCCCGGCAGGCGAGCGGCGGCGCATCCTCATCGAGGCCGGCGCCTTCTCCTCGGACCGTCACGCCGTCGCCTCGCAGATCGCCTGGCACGGCCTCGACCCGCACGACGATCTCCTCGAGCTCGCGCCCGCGGCGGGCGCCGACCTGATTGAGGAGCAGGCCATCGAGACCTTCCTCGCCGAGCACGGCCGCGAGATTGCGCTCGTCTGGTGGCCCGGGGTGCAGTTCCGCACCGGCCAGGCCTTCGATATCGCGCGCATCGCGCGCGCCGCGCACGCCCACGGCTGCCTCGCCGGCTTCGATCTGGCGCACTCCGTCGGCAACACTCCGCTCGCGCTGCACGACAGCGCGGTCGATTTCGCCGTGTGGTGCAGCTACAAGTACCTGAACGGCGGCCCCGGCGCGATCGGCGGCTGCTTCGTGCACGAGCGGCATACCGGCGCACTGCCGAAGAGCGGACACCGCGGCGCGCTTCCCGGCGCGCGCCTCGCCGGCTGGTGGGGCCACGAGGCCGACACGCGCTTCCTCATGGAGGCGCAGTTCCACGCCGCCGAGGGTGCCGACTCCTGGCAGGTGAGCAACCCGCCGATCCTCGCGGCGGCGCCGCTGCTCGCCTCGCTCGGGCTGTTCGGGGCGGCGGGTATGGCGCGGCTGCGCGAGAAGTCGGTCGCGCTCACCGGCTTCCTCGAGGAGCTCCTGGCTCCGCTCGAGCCGCGCGTGCAGCTCATCACGCCGCGCGAGCCGGCGGCCCGCGGCTGCCAGCTGTCGCTGCGCATCGCCGGCGGTGCCGGGCCGGGCAAGCGGGTGTTCGATCATCTGCGGCAGACCGGGGTGGTGTGCGACTGGCGCACGCCGGACATCATCCGCGTGGCGCCGGTGTCGCTCTACAACCGCTTCGAGGACGTCGTACAGTTCGCCGAGCGCCTGACACGCGTGCTGTGGGGGAGCGCGTGAGAGGCGGCGCCGGCACGACCGTCAACATCATCGGCGCCGGGCTCGCGGGCGCGCTGCTCGCGGTGCTGCTGGCGCGGCGCGGCCTGGCCGTGACGCTCTACGAGCGCCGTCCCGATCCGCGCCAGTCGCGACCTGAGCGCGGCCGCTCGATCAACCTGGCGCTCGCCGCGCGCGGCATTCGTGCGCTCGAGAGCGCCGGGGTCATGGAGCAGGTGCGGCCGCTCATGATCGCAATGCGCGGGCGCATGGTGCACGAGCTCTCGGGAGCGAGCGCGCTGCAGCCCTACGGCCAGCGCGAGCACGAGGTCATCTACTCGGTGGGCCGCGCCGACCTGAATCGTGTGCTCATCGAGGAGGCGCTGCGCCACGGCAACGTAACGGTGCGCTTCCAGCAGCAGTGTCTGGGCGTGGACGCGGCGACCGGCCGGCTGCGCCTGCGCGACCTCGCGAGCAGCGCGGAGCACGAGCTGCCGTTCGGCACCGCGATCGCCACGGACGGCGCGGGCTCGGCGGTGCGCTCGAGCCTCGCCGCCGCCGGCCTCGTTACGGTGCGCGAGCAGTGGCTCGACCACGACTACAAGGAGCTCACCGTCCCGCCGCACGCCGGCGCGCCCGCGCTCGAGACGCACGCGCTGCACATCTGGCCCCGCGGCGGCTTCATGCTGATCGCGCTTCCCAACACGGATGCGAGCTTCACCGCGACCCTGTTTCTGCCGCGCGCCGGGCCCACCGGTTTTGCCGCGCTCGACAGCGCGGCCGCGGTCACGAGGTTCTTCGCCCAGGAGTTCCCCGATGCCGTGCCGCTCCTGCCGCACCTCGTCGAGGAGTTCGCGGCACACCCGCAGGGCCAGCTCGGTACCGTGCATACCGCTCCCTGGCGCGTCGCGGGCCAGCTGCTGCTGCTCGGCGATGCCGCGCATGCCATCGTGCCCTTTCACGGCCAGGGGATGAACGCCGCCTTCGAGGATTGCCGCGTGCTCGATGAGCTGCTCGAGCGGCACGACGACTGGCAGGCGCTGTTCGCCGAGTTCGAGCGCGCGCGCCGGCCCAACACGGAGGCGATCGCGCGGATGGCGCTCGAGAACTATGTCGAGATGCGCGATACGGTGCTCGATGCGCGCTTCGTGCGCCTGAAGAGTCTCGCCATGGCGCTCGAGCGGCGCTTTCCCGACCGCTTCATCCCGCGCTACTCCATGGTGATGTTTCACCCGGAGATTCCGTACGCCGAGGCCCTGCGGCGCGGCGCGCTGCAAGCGCAGCTGCTCGAGGAGCTGGACGCCGGCGGCGGGCCGGATGCAGCGCTCGCCGAGCGGCTGATACTCGAACGGCTGCCGCCGGTCGTGTAGGGAGCGGCCGGACGCTTTAGGTCCCCGCCCGGCTGAGACGCATCTGCACCGGCACCCCGCCCCGCAGCGTCTGAAAGACGACGCAGTAGCGCTCGGTGAGGCGGATCAGCTGGTCGAGCTTCTCCTGCGGCGCCGCGGAGTCGACGGAAAATTCCAGACGTATCGCGGCGAAACCAACCGCGGCCTCCTTGTCGACTGCCAGCGTGCCCCGGAAATCGAGATCCCCCTCTGCCGCTATGCTGGCGGACTTCAGCGGGATCTCGAGCGCCGTCGCCACGGCCTTGAGCGTCACGCCGGCGCACGCCACCAGCGCCTCGAGCAACATGTCGCCCGAGCACAGCTCCGCCCCCGAACCGCCCGTGGCCGGATGAAGACCGGCCACCGCCAGGGCGCGGCCGGTTTCGACGCTGCAGGCAATGCGGCTGTCATCGATCGTGCCCCTGGCGCGCAGCGTGACCAGCGCCGCCCGCGCGTCGCCCTTGTAGCGCTCCTTGATCGGAGCCTGTATCGAGCGCAGCGTCGCGGCGTCCATGGCCCGTCACTCCGCGGTGGTGGGGTCGATGATCACCATGACGCGGTTGATCAGATTGCACGGCAGGCCGCCGAGCTCTGCATGTCGCCGCACGAGCGACTCATCCTTGGCGTTGTACACGCAGTAGACCTTGTTCTCGGTAACGTAGCTTTGGACCCACTGGATGCTCGGCCCGAGGCTGCAGAGGACCCCGAAGGACTTCTGCGAGATGCTCTTCAGCTCGGCCGGGGTGAGCTTGCCGGCACCGGGAACATCCCGCTCGATCACGAACTTGGGCATGGATATCTCCTGATTGAACAGAAATCGGCCTCGACGATGGGCTCATGATGGCGCACAGGCCGGGCGCCGTCTTGAAATCCGTCTGAAAGTTTTCTGAATCGGCCGCCCGACGCGCGGGCCTCAGGCGCTGAGCCCCAGCGCGAGCGCGCAGGCGCCGCGCTCATCGAGGGGCGCGCGGCCGTGGACCGCGGACTCACGCCAGTCGGCTCCGAGCTCGCGCGCCAGGCAGCCCTCGATCTGCTCGCGCAGACGCGCCTCGGTCAGGCGCCGCTCGCCCTGTCCGTGCTGCCCGTAGGCGGCGTCTGCGCATGCGGCGATGCGTGCCGCCGCCGCGTAACGCTTCTCGGCGCACGCGAGCTGCGTCATGGCATCGAGTGCCGTGTACAGACGCGCCGGCTCGAGACGCGTTCCGACCTCGAGTATCTCGTAGGCTATGGCGCGCGCTTCCTGCAGTTCGCCGGACTGCAGCAGCGCCTCCAGCGTCGCCACCAGCAGGCCAAAGCGCACGCCGCTCCTCGTCGAGTGCCGCAGCCTCTCCACCAGCAGCCGTCCCAACTGCAGCGCCGCAACCGGGTCGCCGCAGGCAACGTCCACCTCGACGATCTCGGCGGTCGCAGCGAGCGCCTGGCGCTCGCTCACCGTGAGCGCGGCGCGCAGCGCCCGTTGATAGGCGGCGCGTGCGCCCGTGAAGTCGCCGCGGGTCACGAGCAGGGCCCCCTCGGTCTGCGCGCCGAACGCCAGGAGGCGCGCAGGCCACGCCGGATCCTCGAGTGCACGCGCGGTCTTGAAGGCCTCCCGGGCCGCCTCGTTGTCGATGCGCCAGTTGCCCGCCAGGAGCATCAGCGCGTAGTAGCGGGCCTGCAGGTCGCCGGTATCCGCGTGCATCTGTGCAGCGAGCTCCGCGGCATAACGGGCACGGTCGCACTGCCGCGTCGACTCGAACGTTGCGATCGCTTCCCAGAAGCGTGCCACGACGGCGCGCGGCAGATCACCGGACAGCAGGCCGACCGTGCGGTGGTAGCTGTGCCGACCCTCGGCGTTGAGGTCCGCCTCGAACAGCAGCGGCCATGCGGACCCGTACAACCTGACCGCGAGCTCCGGCTCGTGGGCCGTCGCCCAGGTAATCGCACTGCGCACGTTCTCGAGCTCCGGCTCATAGCGTGCGAGCCACAGCGCCTCATCCTCAGACCAGTACTGCACGTAGGCGCGGTTGAGGAGCTCGAGCATCGCGGCTCCCATGCCGTGACGGGCGAACTGCTCCTCACCCGCTTCGCCGAGTCGCGCGAGCGCATAAAGACGCGCCGTCTCGGAAAGGGCATAGCGTGGGGATTCGGACGGCAGGGCGTTCACCAGCGAGCGGTCGACGAGACGGGAGATCAGATCGATGGCGTCGCAGCTGTCTGTCGGTCCATCGGCTACCGAGCGCGCTGCGCAATCGAGCGAGAAGCTGCCGGAGAACACTCCCAGCCGGTTGAAGACACGCTGCTCGGCGGGCGACAACAGCTGGTAGCTCCAGTCGAAAGCGGCTTGCAAAGCAGCGTGGTGCGCGTCCTCGACCGCAGCGCTCGACTTCAGCAGGCGCAGTCGGTCCCCGAGATGCTCCAGGAGCGCAGCGACTCCGAGCGCCGGCACCCGGGCCGCGGCGAGCTCGAGTGCGAGCGGATTGCCGTCCAGCCGGCGGCAGATCTCGGCGACCGCCGCACGGTTGGCGCCGGTGAGCGCGAAGCGCCGGTCGGCGGCCGTCGCGCGCTGCACGAATAGCGCGATGGCGCCGGAGGCGCCAGCGGGCGCGCCTGATTCGCTGCCCTCATCGACCGCGAGAGGCCCGAGGCGGAACACGGTCTCCCCGGGCACGCCTAGCGGCACCTGGCTGGTAACGAGCGCACGCAGCTCGCCGGTGCGGGCGAGCAGCTGTGCCAGGGCCGGCGCGAGCTCGGTGGCAAGGTGCTCGGCACCATCGAAGATGAGCAACAGCGGCGTCTGCGCGAGCACCTGCTCGAGCGCGGCGAACCCATCGCCGCGGTCCGGTAACGTAACGCCGACGGCGAGTGCAATGGCGCTGGCCACGTGGCGTAGTTGAGTCAGCGGCCCGAGATCCACCCAGGCGCCCTGACGCGCGGGTGCAGCGACCGTGCGCGCGAGCACCTCCTGCGCCAGCCGCGTCTTGCCAATGCCGGCGCCGCCGACCACGGTGACGCAGCGCGCACGCTCGACCGCCGTCTCCAGCGCCTGCAGGTCGCGTTCCCGCCCGACGAGCGGCGTCAGCCGGCTGGTCACTACGCGTACGGGAAGCGTCGCGGGTGCGGCCGGGGGCGCTGCTGCGGCCGGCTGCCCCGGCTCAGCGGGCCCCGCAGGTGTCGGACGCACAACCTCCAGCTCGAGCCGGTAGCCGAAGCCCGCCACCGTACGAATCGCGGCAGCACCGAGTACACGACGCAGGCTCGCGATCTGTGCCGGCAGATTGTTTTCGTCGACCACCAGTTTGGGCCATACGCGCTCGAGCAGCACCGCCTTGGTCACCAGCCGCCCCGGCTGCTCCGCGAGCACCTGCAGCAGATCGAAGGCGCGTCCTCCGAGCTCGACCGGCTGCCCGTCGCGCAGCAGCCGCCGCTCGGAGGACACGAGCTCGAAGGGGCCGAGCTTGACCGCATCGCTGCCGGCCTTGGGCGCGATCAGCTCAGGCGCACCCTCGGTTCTGCCCGCCGACATCTGCAGAAGCGTGGCGATATGTTCGCGGAACATCCGTGTGACGGCGCCACCGGGCAGCCGCGTCCACTGTACCGCGCGAAACGCCTCGGGCACCTCAGCCTCTGCCTCGGTCGTGTCATCGACGCACACCGGCACGATGAATGCCCTGCTGCGTGCCATCAGCAGCGTGCGTTGATCGGCGAGATGCCACTCGAGACGGAAGTAGGCTTCGGAACGGCTCGTCGTATGACGCGAGATCACGGGAATGAACAGCGCGCAGTCGCGCAGCTGCTGGCGGATCCTGTGATCCCAGGCATCACCGCCCTTGAGCTCGCTCTGGTCCAACCAGACCTCGACACCGGCGACGCGCAAGGCCTCGCGAATCCTTTGGGCCGCGCCGGCGTCCTGCGAGGCGTAACTGAGGAAGACGGCGCGCGAAGGCTGCGTCAAGGAATCTGACCTTCTGGGAGCGGTGATCAGTGCGGCCGCGGCGCCGCCGGTGAGTTGCGCCGCTCGAGCGTCACGAAGGTGAGCGGGTAGGCGTGGCGCTCGTCGGCCGGAAGGGTACGGAACTCGACGTCGTCCCACTGTGCCGGATCGAAGGCCGGAAAATACGTGTCGCCGGCAATGTCGGCGTGCACGTGGGTGAGGTAGATGCGCCGCGCCAGCGGCAGCAGCAGCCGGTAGATCTCCGCGCCGCCGATCGCCACGAGCTCATCGCAGGTGCGCGTCTGCAGCAGCGCCTCGTCCACCGAGTGCACGGGAATCACGCCCCTGGCGCGCCAGTCCCGATCGCGGGTGAGCACCAGATTGGCGCGCCCGGGGAGCGGACGGCCGATCGCCTCGAAGGTCTTGCGCCCCATGAGGATGGGCTTGCCGAGCGTGAATTCCTTGAAGCGTTTCAGGTCCTCGGGCAGACGCCACGGCAGCGCATTGTCGCGCCCGATGACGCCGTTCTGAGCCATGGCGACGATCAGCGAGATCAGCGGCGTCTGTGCAACGCTCATGTGACGGCATTATTACAAGCCGTCTTTCAGATCTCCACCGCGGTATTCAGGATCACGACGTCCCGGAAAGGCATGCGGAAGAACTCCGCCGCCTGCGTGCTGTATTGCTGCATGCGCGCAAACAGCCGCCGCTGCAGCCCGCGCAGGCCAGGCAGCGGGCGGGCGCGCACCACGTGCCGACCGACGAAGAAGGAGCTGTCCTCGGTGAAGACGCGCAGCCCGCGCGTGCGGCAGGCCTTGAGCGCCTCGGCAACGTCCGGTGTCTCCATGAAGCCGAAGCGCGCGCTGATGTAGTACACGCCCGGTACGGGCTCCTCGATGTTGAGCCTCCCGGCCGGATCCTGGCGCGGCGTGTCGCCGATCTCGACGTTGAGAATGATGACGCGCTGGTGCACCACGCCGTTGTGCTCGATGTTGCGGATCAGCGCCGACGGCACCAGCGTCGAGTTGCTGGCAAGGAACACGCCGGTGCCGGGCACGCGCTGCACTCCGGCAATGAGCTTCGGCAGCTCGCTGCGCGGCACGGCGAGCTTGGCGAGCGCGGCCCGCAGCTCGAGGCGCCCGCTGCGCCAGGTCATGAAGATGAAGTACAGGATTCCCCCGAGCGTGAGCGGGATCCAGCCCCCGGCAGGCACCTTGGTCATGTTGCCGGCGACGAAGGCGGCGTCGGTGATCAGCATGAGGCCGAAGAGACCCGCCACCTGCCACTTCGGCCAGTTCCACTGCGTGGCGGCGACGAAGGCGCCGAGGACCGTCGTGACTGCCATGGTGCCGACCACGGCGGCGCCGTAGGCGCCGCCGAGCGCGTCGGAGGAACCGAAGCCCACGACGAAGAGAATCACCGCCGGGAACACCAGCCAGTTGACGATCGGCACGTAGATCTGGCCCTGCTCCAGCGCCGAGGTCTGCAGCACCTTGAGTCGCGGCAGCAGGTCGAGGTGCACCGCCTGGCTCGCCATGGAGAAGGCGCCCGAGATCGTGGCCTGCGAGGCGATGACCGTCGCGGCCGTCGCCAGGATCACCAGCCACGGCAGCACCGGCGCCGGTACCAGGTGGTAGAGCGGATGCTCGACCGGCTTGCCGAGCTCGAGAAGGAGCGCCCCCTGGCCGAAGTAGTTGATCACCAGCGCCGGTCCCACCAGGGCAAACCACGCGATGCGCACCGGCCGCTTGCCGAAGTGGCCCATGTCCGCATAGAGCGCCTCGCCGCCGGTGATGGCGAGGAACACCGCACCGATGATCGCGAGCGCCACCTGCGGCCGGTGAACGAGCAGCGCGAGCCCGAAGGCGGGATTGAGCGCGGCGAGCACCTGCGGGTCGCGGGCGATCGGAATCGCGCCGATCACCGCGATCACCGAGAACCACACGACCATGATGGGGCCGAAGAGTGCCGCTACGGTGGCGGTGCCGCGGTGCTGATGGGCGAACAGCACCGTGAGCACCGCGATCGTCGCCGGGATCACCCAGCTCTTCAGCCCGGGATTCAGCACCTCGAGGCCCTCGACCGCGCTCAGCACCGAGATTGCAGGAGTGATGAGCGCATCGCAGAAGAAGAACGCGGTCCCGGCAAGCGCCAGCCCCACCGCGATCCTGGCCCAGGTGCTGCCGGTGATGAGCCGCCGCTGCGCGAGCGCAAACAGCGCGAGGATGCCGCCCTCCCCCTGGTTGTCGGCGCGCATGATCACGGTGAGGTATTTGAGGCTCACCGAGATCGCGAGCGCCCAGAAGATGAGCGACAGCACGCCGAGCACCGCCTCGGCGTCGAAGGTGCCCGCGGCGCCGAGCGCAGCTTCCATCGTGTAGAGCGGGCTCGTGCCGATGTCGCCGTACACGATCCCGGTCGCGGCCACCACGGCGGCCAGCCTCAAGGGGCGCGCGGCGTTCATGCCGTCAACGACGCTTGCCGCGCCGCGCGCCGCGGGCGCGCCGCGGCGGCCACATCATGGTGCCGCGGCAGCCGGGCAGGCCGCAGCGGCAGGCAAAGACGGCGTCGATGTCGGGGGGATCGCTGGCTTCGCGCTGGATCTGGTAGTCGTAGGTGAGCTCCTCCCCGGGCGCAATCGTGCGGATCGTGTCGAGAAAGACGCGGGCGTGCTCGATCACCGACTCGCAGTTCGGGTCGCAGGCGTGATTCACGAAGCGCGCCTCGTTGCCGCCGACGCCGGCGTCGATCACCGTGGTGTCGTCGGCGATGAAGAGGAAGGTGTGGTTGTCGTCGGCGCTCTTCCCCTCGTAGCGCCGGTCGGCCTCCTCGTGGGAAATGCGCTCGCCGAGGTATTCGATCACGCGGGTGCCGCGCGGGATGCGGCGCAGCGCGAATACCCCGAGTCCGTGCAGGGACGAAGGCCGCACCTCGATGAGCGGCTGCGCCGCGCTCCGTCTCGCGCTCATATCGCAACCGGCGCGCGGATGGTCGCGTGATAACGGTAATCGACGAACTCGAAGTCCCCGAAGTCGTACTCGAACATGCTCGCGGGGCGGCGCCGGAGGTTCAGGCGCGGCAGCGGCAACGGCACGCGTGAGAGCTGCAGGTCCGCCTGCTCGAGGTGATTCAGGTACAGGTGGCAGTCGCCGCCCGTCCAGACCAGCTCCCCGGGCTCGAGATCGCACTGCTGCGCGAACATGTGAGTGAGGAGCGCGTAGCTCGCGATGTTGAAGGGCACGCCGAGGAAGATGTCGCAGCTGCGCTGGTACACCTGCAGCGACAGCCGGCCGGCGGCGACGTACAGCTGGAACAGCAGATGACACGGCGCGAGCGCCATCCGCTCGAGCTCGCCCACGTTCCAGGCGCTCACCAGAATGCGGCGCGAGTTGGGATCGCGCTTTATCCGCTCGACCGCCTGGGCGATCTGATCGATCGTGCGGCCGTCGGCCGCGCTCCAGGCGCGCCATTGCCGGCCGTACACCGGACCGAGCTCGCCGCGCTCGTCCGCCCATTCGTCCCAGATCGTGACGCCATGCTCGTGCAGCCAGGCGACGTTGGTGTCGCCGCGCAGGAACCACAGCAGCTCGTAGACCACCGCCGGCAGATGGATCTTCTTGGTGGTGATCAGAGGAAATCCCTGCGCCAGATCGAAGCGCAGCTGCTGTCCGAAGAGCGCCAGCGTGCCGGTGCCGGTGCGGTCGTCCTTGCGCACGCCTTCGGTGCGGATCCGGCGCAGCAGCTCGAGATACTGCTTCATGTGGCTGCGGCGGCGAAGTTGCCGGACGGCGTGCGCGTGCGGTAGGCCCAGCCGACCATCGCCGCTCCGGCGACGATCATCGGCAGCGACAGCAGCTGCCCCTCGGTGAGCCAGCCGCCGGCGAGATAGCCGATGTGCTCATCCGGCACGCGCACGAATTCGACCAGGAAGCGCACGGTGCCATAAATGATCAGGAACAGGCCCGATGGCGCAAGCCGCGGCCGCGGCCGTGCCGTGAACCACCACAGCACGGCGAACAGCAACAGCCCCTCGAGAGCCGCCTCGTAGAGTTGCGAGGGATGGCGCACCTGGCCGTTCACCTCGAAGCCCCAGGGCACGGTGGTCGTCTTGCCCCACAGCTCGCCGTTGATGAAGTTGCCGACGCGCCCGAAGAACAGTCCTAACGGCGGCAGCGGCGCGGTGAAATCGTACACGTCGCCGACGCTGCGCCCGCGGCGCCAGGCGAACAGCATCATCGCCAGCGCCACGCCGAGCAGGCCGCCGTGAAAGGACATGCCGCCCTCCCAGATCTTGAGCGGGTACCACACGTCGAGCGCCCAGAACTTGAGGCCGTAGAACAGCACGTAGCCGATGCGGCCGCCGAGAATCACGCCCAGCATGCCGAAGAAGATCAGGTCGTCGACGTCGGCCGGCTTCCAGGTGGAACGCGGCGCCGCGGCACGCCGCCGCGCCAGCCACCAGGCGCTGGCGAAGCCGAGCAGGTACATGATCCCGTACCAGTGCACCCTGATCGGGCCGAGGTGGAACGCGATCGGATCGAAGCCGGGGAACTTCAGCATGAGGCGCGTTAGTTTAGCGGTTTAGCCGATCTCGCGCGTCACGCGGCAGAAGAATGCCTTGAGGTAGCGCGTCTCGGGAATTGCGGGATGTACCGGGTGGTCGGGCGATTGCCCGCCGGCCTCGAGGATCTGCACGAAGCGCCCGCTGTGGCGCGCGGCGCCCTGGATGGCGCTCATGAGCTCCTCGGCGGTGAGGTGATAGGAGCAGGAGCACGACACCAGCAGGCCCTCGTCGTCGAGCAGCGCGAGTGCGAGCTGGTTGAGCTTGCGGTACGCGGCCTGGCCCTGCGGAATGTCCTTCTTGCGCTTGATGAACGCCGGCGGATCGAGGATCACGATGTCGTAGCGCGCACCCTCATCGATGAGGCTCTTCAGTGCCTCGAAGGCGTCGGCCTTGAGCGTCTCGAGCTTAAGTCCATTGCGCGCGGCGTTGGCCTGAGCGAACTCGAGCGCCGCCTGCGAGGAATCGACGCACGCGGCGCGCGCAGCTCCCGCGCGCAGCGCCGTGATGGCCCAGGCACCGACGTAGGAGCACACATCGAGCACGCGCGCGCGCGGCGCGACGTAGCGCCTGAGGCGCGCACGATTCGCCGTCTGGTCGTAGAACCAGCCGGTCTTCTGTCCGTGCGCAAGCGGCGCCCTGAAGTTGAGCCCCGACTCCTCGACCGCGAGCTCGTCCGGCACCGCGCCGAAGGCGAGTTGCGCCTCCTGCGGCAGCTGCTCGAGATCGCGCGCGGCGCTGTCGTTCTTCCAGAAGAGCCCGGCAGGACCGAGCACCGCGCGCACCGCCGCCGCCACCTCTTCTTTCAGCCTCTCCATGCCGGCGGTGGCGATCTGGCCGACGACCACGTCGCCATAGCGATCGAGCACCAGGCCCGGCAGCGCATCGGACTCGCCGAACACCCAGCGGTAATAAGGAGCGGCGCTCAAGCGCGTGCGCAGCGCGAGCGCCGCGGTCAGCCGCCGCTCGATGAGCGCGCGGTCGATGCGGTGCGCGGCATCGCGCGACAGAATCCGCGCGCAGATGAGCGCGTGCGGATTGACATAGGCGTAGCCGACGAAGCCGCCGCGGTGGGTGCGCAGCGTTGCGAGCTCACCGGGCGCAAAGGCGCCGAGCGGGCTCGCGTCGCTGTCGATCTCGTTGCTGAACACCCACGGGTGGCCCGCGGCCAGGCGCCGTTCTTCACCGCGCTTCAGCACGAGTGAGCGCTCGGCAGCGACCGCCGGTGGCTCGGGAAGCTTCGCTTGCAACACAAGGATCCGCTGCGCAGGGGGCGGCAAGTATACAATTGGCGCCTTTCTCCGAGGTGCAACGTGTCCTTACCGCGCAGCGCCGGGGCGCTTGCCGTGTTTTTCGCCGGCCTGTGTGCGCCGCCGCTGCAGGCCGCAGCCGAGCCGCTCGCGGCACTGGTGAAGCCGCTCGAGTGGCGCTCCATCGGCCCGTTTCGCGGCGGGCGCGTGCTCACGGTCGCCGGCGTGCCCGGCGAGCCGAATCACTTCTACTTCGGCGCGGTGAACGGCGGCGTGTGGGAGACGCGCGATGCGGGGCGCACCTGGGAGGCGATCTTCGACTCGGCGCCGGTTGGCTCGATCGGCGCGCTCGCGGTGGCGCCTTCCGACAGCCGTGTCATTTACGTCGGCACGGGCGAAGCCGACATGCGCTCGGACATCGCGCAGGGCACCGGCCTCTACCGCTCGCGCGATACGGGGCGCACTTGGCAGGCGATCGGCCTCGCGGACTCGCAGCAGATCGGCCGCATCCTGGTCGACCCCGCGAACCCCGACATCGTGCTGGTGGCTGCGCTCGGACATCCGTACGGCGCCAACGAGACGCGCGGGGTCTTCCGCTCCACCGACGGCGGCGCGAGCTGGCACCGGACGCTCTACAAGAACGCCGACACCGGCGCGATCGATCTGGCGTTCGAGCCCGGGAATGCGCGCGTGGTGTATGCGGCGCTCTGGCAGACGCGCCGTCCGCCCTGGAACGTCTACCCGCCCTCGAGCGGACCGGGCGGCGGACTTTATCAGTCGCACGACGGCGGCGAGACCTGGGTGGAGCTCGCCGGCCGTGGTCTGCCGAAGCAGCCGGGCCGGATCGGAATCGGCGTCGCGCCCTCGAAGCCACAGCGCGTCTATGCGCTCATCGACGCGGCCGAGGGGGGCCTATACCGCTCCGACGATGCGGGCGCGAGCTGGACCCGCGTCAGCGACGACCCGCGCATCTGGAAGCGCGGCTGGTATTTCGGCGGCGTCACGGTCGATCCCGCCGATCCGGACGTGGTCTACGTCTGCAACACCGGCGTGTACCGCTCGACCGACGGCGGACTGAAGTTCTTTCCGGTCAAGGGTGCGCCCGGAGGCGACGACTATCACGAGCTGTGGATCGATCCGCATGACAGCCAGCGTCGCATCCTCGGCGTCGACCAGGGCGCGGTGGTCACGCTGAACGGCGGCGCCACCTGGAGCTCCTGGTTCAACCAGCCGACCGGCCAGTTCTATCACGTGATCACCGACAACCGCTTTCCCTACTGGGTATACGGCGCGCAGCAGGACTCGGGCGCGGCCGGCATTCCGAGCCGCACCGACAACATCGACGGCATCAATCTCAGGGAATTCCGTGAGAGTGCGGTCGGCGGCGAGAGCGACAACATCGCGCCCGACCCCGACAATCCGCACATCATCTTCGGCGGGCGCGTCGACAGGCTCGACGTGCGCACGGGGCAGCGGCACAGCGTCGCCCCGGGGCTCGGCCTTCCGGGCCTCTATCGCGGCACCTGGACCTTGCCGCTGGTGTTCGGCAAGAGCGAGCCGCACGCGCTCTACTTCGGCACCCAGCGCATCTTTCGCACCACCGACCGCGGGGCGCACTGGGACGCGATCAGCCCGGACCTCACCCGCGAGGACCCCGGGACGCCCGCCAACCTTGATGCGGCCACCCTCGCCGACAGCGACAGCAACGGGCCGCGCCGCGGCGTTGTGTACGCGATCGGACCTTCACCGCTGAAGGCGGAGCTGATCTGGGCCGGAACCGACGATGGACTGGTATGGAAGACACTCGATGGCGGAGTTCATTGGAGAGATGTCACGCCCGACGAGCTCACACACTGGTCGAAGATCGGGATCGTCGAGCCCTCGCGCTTTGACGCCGGAACTGCCTACCTCGCCGTCGACCGGCATCGGCTCGACGATCCGCGGCCATACATCTACCGCACGCACGATGGCGGCGCGAGCTGGACACTGATCGTCGACGGAATCGCCGATGGCGTGCACGACTCGGTCAACGTGGTGCGCGAGGATCCCGCGCATCGCGGGCTGCTCTACTGCGGCACCGAGCACGGCGTCTATGTATCGCTCGACGACGGAGCCCACTGGCAGCCATTGCAGCAGAACCTGCCGCGCAGCTCGGTGCGCGATCTCGAGGTGCACGGAGTGGATCTCGTGATCGCCACTCATGGGCGGGGCTTCTGGATCATGGACGATGTCGCACCGCTGCGCGCGTTCGCTGACGATGCCAGCGGCGGCACGCGCCTGCTGCCGCCCGCGCCCGCCGTGCGCGTGCGGCCCACCGGCTTTCTCGGTTCGCCGATGCCCAAGGACGAGCCGATGGGAGCCAACCCCAGGCCCGGCGCGTACCTCGACTACGTGCTCGACGGAGCCGCGACCGGTGCGGTCCGGCTGAGCATCTACGATGCCCGTGGCGCGCTGGTGCGCACCTTCTCGAGTGCCGACCAGCCGCCGCGACCCGATCTCGCCAAGGTGGTCATCGCACCCGAGTGGATCGTGATGCCGCAGCTGCCCGGCGCGGGCGCCGGAGCCCACCGCTTCGTGTGGGATCTGCACTATGCGCCGCAGGCAGGGCTCATGGCGGAGGACCCGGAGGAGCCCGAGGAAGGTGTGTGGGCGCCGCCCGGCGAGTACCGCGTCGAGCTCGAGGCCGGCGGCCACGCCTATCGGCAAACGCTCACCGTCGCTCCCGACCCACGCGTTACGCTGCCGGCGGCCGCCTACGCGCGTCAATTCGCGCTCGCCCGCGACCTCGAAGGCGCGCGCGTCGAGATCGCGGCGGCGCTCGCCGAGGCCGGGCGGATTCACGCAGCCATCGCCGAGCGGCTCAAGGACGCCGGCGGCGAGGCGGCAGCAGCGCTCGCGGCCGCTGATCAGCAGCTGCTCGCGATCAGCGACCTCACGCCCGAGAAGAGCTCACCCGACTCGATCGGCCGTCCGCCGACCACCACCGCAGGGCTCAGATATCTCGCCGCCGCCTTCCACAATCTCGAGCGGGCCGTCGACGGAGCCGACAGCGCGCCGACCGTGGACGCCGAGCGCGGCTACCGGCGGCACCGTGCGCTGCTCGACCACGCGCTCACCGAGTGGGCGCACTTCAGAAGCACCGCGCTCCCGGGCCTGAACGCGCAGCTTCAGGCGAGCGGCGCTCCGGCCGTCGCGCCGTAGCGCCGGAGCGCCGGAGCACACGCGGAGCACCGACGATGCAGATCGCGCACCTGAACCCCGACGGCACCCCGAAATACACCAACCATCTCATCGGCGAGACGAGCCCGTATCTCAGGCAGCACGCCCACAACCCGGTCGACTGGTACCCGTGGGGGAGCGAGGCGCTCGAGCGCGCGCGCCTTGAGGCCAAGCCGATTCATCTCAGCATCGGCTACGCGGCCTGCCACTGGTGCCACGTCATGGCGCACGAGAGCTTCGAGGACGAGGCCACGGCGCGCCTCCTCAACGACAACTTCATCAACATCAAGGTCGATCGCGAGGAGCGTCCCGACATCGACCGCATCTACCAGATCGCGCAGCACATGATCACGCAGCGCGGCGGTGGCTGGCCGTTGACGATGTTCCTGACGCACGACGATCAACGCCCGTTCTTCGGCGGCACGTACTTTCCGCGCGAGCCGCGCTACGGCATGCCGGCTTTTCCGGACCTGCTGATGAGAGTCGTCGAGTTCTACCGCGCTCACGAGCCTGAAGTGCGCGCGCAGAACGCCGCGCTGGTGGCGGCGCTGGACGAAATCAATCAGCCGCCGGCGCCGCCCGGGACCGAGCTCGGCGACGCGCCGCTCAAGGCATGCCGCGCGCAGCTCGCGAACAGCTTCGACCGGCGTTACGGCGGCTTCGGCGGCGCTCCCAAGTTTCCCCAGCCGAAGGCCATCGAGCGGCTGCTGCGCGACTGGCGCGGCAGTCCCGCGGAGGACGAGGCCGGGCTGCAGTCGCTCCACATGGCGAGCTTCACCCTGCGACACATGGGCGAGGGCGGCATCTGCGATCAGCTCGGCGGGGGCTTCTGCCGCTACTCGGTCGATGAGCGCTGGATGATCCCGCACTTCGAGAAGATGCTGTACGACAACGCCGCGCTGCTCGCGGTGTATGCCAACCCCTCGCTCTCGAGCGCGGATACCTTCTATACGCAGGTCGCGCTCGGGACCGCTGGCTGGGCGCTGCGCGAGATGCAGTCGCCCGAGGGCGGCTTCTACTCGAGCCTGGACGCCGACTCCGAGGGCCATGAGGGGAAGTTCTACGTGTGGGACCGCGAGGAGGTACGCCGCGCTCTCAGCGCGGAGGAATTCGCGGTGTTTGCGCCGCGCTTCGGGCTGGATGGAGCGCCGAACTTCGAGGGCCGCTGGCACCTGTACGTGGCGGCGACGGTCGAGCAGATCGCGGTGGTCGTGCAGCGCCCG
The DNA here is from genome assembly GCA_030038875.1 of Gammaproteobacteria bacterium. Lineage (GTDB taxonomy): Bacteria > Pseudomonadota > Gammaproteobacteria > Steroidobacterales > Steroidobacteraceae > 13-2-20CM-66-19. The sequence continues at coordinate 17,342 of JASHQW010000422.1, forward strand.
GCCGCCGAAGTGAGCGCGCTCCTCGGGAGCGCCCGCGCCAGGCTGCTCGCGCTGCGCGCGCAGCGCGTGCGCCCCGGACGCGACGAGAAGATCCTCACCTCCTGGAACGCGCTCATGATCAGCGCCCTGGCGATCGCCGCGCGCGTGTTTACCGCCGATCAGCTCGCCGCCGCGGCAAGCCGCGCGCTTGAATTCGTGCGTGCCACGCTCTGGCGCGATGGCCGGCTGCTCGCGACAGCTAAAGACGGCCGCGCGCATCTCAACGCCTACCTCGATGACTACGTCTATCTCATCGACGCGCTGCTCGAGCTGCAGCAGGTCCGCTTCCGCGCCGAGGAGCTTGAGTTTGCGCGGCAGTTGGCCGAGGTGGTGCTCGCGCGCTTCGCCGACGAAAAGGATGGCGGCTTCTATTTCACCTCCGACGATCACGAGCAGCTGATCCACCGCTCCAAGACCTTCACAGACGACGCGACTCCGTCCGGCAACGGTATTGCGGCGCTCACCCTGCAGCGTCTCGGGCATCTGCTCGGCGAGCCGCGCTATCTGGTGGCGGCCGAGCGCACCGTGCGCGCGGCGTGGCCGGTGCTGGAGAAGTACCCCGTGTCGCACGTGACGCTGGTGACTGCTCTCGAAGAGCTGCTGCACCCGCCCGAGATCGTCATCCTGCGCGGTGAGAACCTGGCGCTCGAGGGCTGGCGTCGGGAGCTCGCGCGCCGCTTCGTGCCGCGGCGCCTGGTGCTGGCCATTCCGGCCGATGCCGCCGGCCTGCCGCCGGCACTCGCCGAGAAGGCCCCGCGCGGCGCGGCCGTGGCTTACATCTGCCGCGGGAGCAGCTGCTCGGCGCCGGTGGAGTCGCTCAGCGCGCTGCTCGAGCAGCTCGACCCGGGCGTCATCGGAGTCACCGGCGTCAACGGCGTCACCGGTGGCGCCAGCTAGGAACGCCTTTTCGTCAGTCGTACCGCAGGGGCGAGCGGCGCCCCGGCTGGTAATCGCGCCAGCGGAGGCTCCGCAGCCACGCCTCAACCTCCTCGAGCCTCTCGAGCCGCAGACCGTAGAGGCGCTCGGGGCCCTCCTTGCGGCTGCAGAGCAGCCCACATTCCTCGAGGACCCGCAGGTGATGAATCACTGTCTGCGCGGAGAGCGGAAAGATGTCGCGAAACTCGCACAAGCGCACGTCACCGTCCGTCAGGCATTCGACGTACCAGCGCCGCGTGGCATCAGCGAGCGCCCGGAAGGTGGGTCCCAGGGTATCCCTCTGCACGCGGCTCAGTATGAGCCGGGGAGTGAGCGGCTCAATTCCAGATTATTGGCACAAGCATCCAACTATGGCCGCGAGGGACCCTCTTTGAGGGTCCCTGGGAAGCAATGTTTGATGGCTATCAAACTTCCGCTGCGGGAGCCCTTCTATTAGGGGTCGCCAAGGCAAAGTTTGATGACGATCAAACTCTGCCCCAGAGGAACACCACGCGCGCTGCCCTCACGCGCTGCCCTACTCCGGCACCGCCTCGCCCGAGCCGCCGAACTCCTTCGGGAAGTCCTTGAGCTTGGGCAGCCCGTCATGCAACCGCAGCACCGTCTCCTGGTAATTGACGTGGACGCCCGGCGTGAACTTGAGCGTCGGCAGCATCGCCGCGAACACGTCCGTCAGTTTGAGCGGCGGGTGCTCGGTGAAGAGGTGACCACCGCAGGTCTTGCACCACTTGCGGTAGCTCACCGGGGTCTTGTTGTAGGTACCGATGTTGTCCGCCCCCTTGGTCACCTTGACGGCGCTCGGCTGCCACAAGGTGAAGGCGTTCACCGGCCCCGCGGACCAGTGCCGGCACGATTCGCAATGGCAATAGCCCATCGCAACCGGCTCGCCGCTGACGGTAAATTCGACCGCCCCACAGAAGCATTTGGTCTTGTATTCAGCCATGGTGGTCCTCCCCTAGAAGCTCGACGTTGCCGCCGATCGCGGCGGTATTGATGGTGAGCGTCCGCTCGGTGGCAAAGCGCAGCAGATAGTGAGGTCCCCCGGCCTTCGGCCCGGTGCCGGACAGGCCCTGGCCGCCGAAGGGTTGCACGCCCACCACCGCACCGATCATGTTGCGGTTCACGTAGGTGTTGCCGACCGGCAGCGATTGGAACACGTGGCTCGCGACGCTCTCGAGGCGGCTGTGGACCCCGAGCGTCAGCCCATAGCCCGTAGCGCGGATCGCCGCGAGCACCTGCGGCAGCTCATGGCTGCGGTAGCGCGCCACGTGCAGGATCGGGCCGAATTCCTCGGTCTTCAGCTGATCGAGCGAATGCAGCTCGAACATCTGCGGCGGGAAGTAGTGCCCGGCGGCTGCGAGCGCCGGATCGAGCTCGCAGGCGTACAACAGCTTCGCATCACTGCGCATGCGCTCGGCATGCCGAGCGAGGCGGGCCTGCGCCGCCTCGGAGATCACCGGACCCACATCGGTGGCGAGCTCGGCCGGCGGGCCGATGCGCAACTCCCGCATCGCGCCGGTCAGCATCTCGATCACCCGATCGGCGATCTCCTCCTGCAGGTACAGCACGCGCAGCGCCGAGCAGCGCTGACCCGCGCTGGTGAACGCCGAGGTCATCGCGTCATCGACGACCTGCTCGGGCAGCGCGGTCGCATCCACCACCATGGCGTTCACGCCGCCGGTCTCGGCGATCAGCGGCACGATCGGGCCGTCGCGGTGGGCGAGCGTGCGATTGATCGTGGCCGCGGTCGCGGTCGAGCCGGTGAAAGCGACGCCGGCGAGAGCCGGATGGGTGAGCGCCACCTCGCCGAAGGCCGGCCCGTCCGCCGGAGTCAGCTGCAGCACCGCAGCCGGGACGCCAGCCTCATGCAGGAGCCGCGTCATGGCATGGGCGATCAGCGGGGTCGCGGGCGCGGGCTTGGCCACCACGGCATTGCCGGCGGCGAGCGCCGCGGTGATCTGCCCCGTGAAGATCGCCAGCGGGAAGTTCCACGGGCTGATGCACGCGAACACCCCCCGGCCGTGCAGCGAGAGCGTATTGCGCTCGCCGGTCGGACCCGGCATCTCCTCGGGCGCGCCGAAGAGCTCGCGGGCGCGCGCCGCGTAGTAGCGGCAGAAGTCCACCGCCTCGCGCAGCTCCGCCACCGCATCCGGCAAGGTCTTGCCCGCCTCGCGCACCAGCAGGCTCAGGAACTGTCCGCGCCGCTCCTCGAGCAGATCCGCCGCGCGCGTCAGGCACGCGGCGCGCTCGGCCGCCGGGGTGGCATCCCACGCGGGCTCGGCGCGCGCCGCCGCCGTCATCGCCTCGCGGATCTCCTCCGCGGTGGCGTCACGGGTGAAGCCGACGGTCTCCGCGGTGTTGGCCGGAGATACGACCGCGACATTCGCATCGCGCGAGGGGCGGCCGCTCAGGATCGGGCCGCCCGTCCAGGTCTCGCCGGCGTGCGCCCGCAGCTGCCCCTCGAGGAGGGCGAGCGTCGCCGGATCGCCGAAGTCCTCGCCGGCGGAATTGGCGCGCTCCGCGCCGAAGAGCGCCCCGGGCTCGCGTACACGCGGCGTCCCGGAGGAGGCGTCCGTCAGGGATGTGATGGGGTCGCGCACGACCTGCTCCACGGGAATCTGCGGGTTCATGAACTGGTGGACGAAGGAGCTGTTGGCACCGTTCTCGAGCAGCCGCCGCACCAGATACGGCAGGAGCTCCTCGTGCGTGCCGACCGGCGCGTACACGCGCACCGGCGGCAGGTCCGGCAGCTCGGCGCGCGCCGCCGCGTAGAGGGCCTCCCCCATACCGTGCAGCCGCTGGAACTCGTACTGCGCGCCGCTGGGCGCGAGCGCCAGCACCGCCGCGGCGGTGTAAGCATTGTGAGTGGCGAACTGGGGATAGAGCGCCTCGCGCGCGGCGAACAGCCGCCGCACGCCCTCGAGGTAACTCGCATCGGTGGCGGCCTTGGAAGTGAACACCGGAAAGCTCGCGAGTCCCCGCTCCTGCGCGCGCTTGATCTCGCTGTCCCAGTAAGCGCCCTTCACCAGCCGCACGGTCATGCGGCGCCCCGAGTCGCGCGCCAGCTGCGCCACCCAGTCGAGTACCAGCGGAGCGCGCCGGCCGTAGGCTTGCACCGCGAGCCCGAGTCCCTCCCAGCCGCGCGTCGCGGCATCGCGCGAGAGCGTCTCCATGATGTCAAGCGACAGGTCGAGCCGGTCCGCCTCCTCGGCGTCGATCGTCATGCCGATGCCGGCGTGGGCGGCGCGGCGCGCGAGCTCGAGCATCCGCGGGCCGAGCCGATCGTGCACCCGTTCGCTCTGCAGCAGCGTGTAGCGCGGCTCGAGCGCCGACAGCTTCACGGAGATCGCCGAGCGTGCGTGCACCGTCCCGGGCGGCTGAGCGCCCAGAACGTCGATCGCATGCGCGTAATCGTCGAGGTAGCGCTGCGCGTCGGTCTCGGTGCGCGCACCTTCGCCGAGCATGTCGAAGGAGCAGAGCGCGAGCTCCGGCTCCGCGCGGGCGCGCCGCAGCGCTGCGTCGATCGTCTCGCCGACGATGAACGCGTGGCCGAGGGTCTGCATCGACTGGCGCAGCGCCGCGCGCACGATTGGCGCGACCACCGGCTTGGTGAGGCTGGCCGCCGAGACCTCGCCGGAGAGCTCGGCCGAGACCTCGGGCAGGAGCCTCCCGGCGGCACTCAAGAGCGTGAACCCGGTACGCAGCAGGAGATCCGTGTCACCGCGGACGCCCGCGTCACGGATCGCGGCGAGCCGTTCGGCGATCAGCTGGTCGGCGCGCTTCGCATCGGGCGTGCGCAGCAGCGCTTCCGCGAGGCTCATGAGCGCCCTGCCCTGCGCACTGTCGAGCGGAAACTGCTCGAGCATCCGGTCGACGAGCGGCCGGGAGCGCTGATCGGCCCGCGCCACCTCGACCCAGCGGGCGGCGCGCTCGCGGGCGAGCGCGAGGGCCGCCTGCACAGCCGTGAGGTCGGCGATCAGCTCGTTGGAGGCGCCGGCCTCCGGGCGCAGCGTTGCCTCGCGCAGCAGCGACCGCAGCGCCGCAAGGCTCGGCTCGGGCGGTGCGCTCGCGCTGCGCTCGATGCCCGTGGCGCTCATGTCAGCGGCCCGCCCCGGTGCGCGAACACCGCGGCGACCGAGCGCGCGAAGTACTCGAGGTTGTGGCGCGAGAGGCCCGCGACGTTCATGCGGCTGTCGTCGACCATGTAGACGTGATGGCGCGCGCGCAGCTCGCGCACCTGCTCGGTCGTGATCCCAAACAGCGAGAACATGCCGTGGTGGCGGGCGATGAAGCCGAAGTCGCGGCTTGGACAATGCTCGGCAAGGTGCCGGACCACCTCACGCCGCAACCCCTGGACCCGCTCGCGCATGGCATCGACCTCGGCGATCCATTGCGCCTTGAGCGCCGCATCGCTCAACACCCCATGAACGATGGCGGCGCCGTGATCCGGCGGCATCGACCAGAGCCCCCGCGCGAGGCGCACCAGCTGGCTCATGGCGGCATCGGCCTGCGCCGGCGACTCGCACAGGATGCCGAGTGCTCCGGCGCGCTCGCGGTAGAGGCCGAAGTTCTTCGAGCACGACACGGCGAACATCACCTCGGGCAGCTCCGCACAGAAGAGCCGGAGTGCGAACGCATCCGCATCGAGGCCCTCGCCGAGTCCCTGGTACGCCATGTCGATGAACGGCAGCAGCTGCCGGCGCTTCACCAGCGACAGGAGCTCACGCCACTCGCCCTGCGACAGGTCGGCGCCGGTCGGGTTGTGACAGGAGGCATGCAGCAGTACCACCGCGCGTGGCGGCAGCCGCTCGAACGCCGCCAGCATCTCGGAGAACAATACTCCGCCGCGCGCGGCGTCGTAGTAGGGGTAGCGCTCGAGCTTGAGCCCGCTTCCCGAGAGCAGCGGCACATGGTTGACCCAGGTCGGCGCGCTCACGTGCACCACGGACTCGGGCGAGGCGTAGCGGATGAGCTCCGCCCCGAGGCGCAGCGCACCACAGCCCCCGGGAGACTGGATGATGCGCACCCGGCCCGCGGCCAGGGAGGGATGCTCGCTCCCGAGCACGAGGCGCGCCATCTCCTGGTTGAAGCCGGGATTCCCGGCCGGACCCACGTAGGTCTTGGTCGTCTGCCGCTCGATCAGGGTGCGCTCCGCCGCGCGTACCGCAGCCGGCACCGGCGTCTCGCCATGGTCGTCGCGGTAGACGCCGACGCCCAGGTCCACTTTGCGGGGATCGGGATCGGCGCGAAACGCCGCCATGAGGCTGAGGATGGTGTCGGCAGTGATCAGCTCGAGCCGCTCGAACATGGTGTGCCTTCCACGTAAATCGTGGGGGCGCAACGGTAGCACGCCGTCAGGGGCCTGCCACCACCGCCCAGGGTCCCTTGCCGGTCGCGATCCGGGCCGTCACGGCCAGGGTCCGCGTGTCCACGATCGTGACGTCGCCCGCAGGTCCGTTGGGGCTGTAGAGGCGCCGCCCGCCGCCCCCCAGCGCAACGCCCCAGGGGCGCCCGCCGCAGGTGATCTCGCCGAGGAGGCGCGGCCCCTCGAGCGACACGACCGCCACAGTGCCAGCGCGGCCGGCGCCGAGGTACAGCCGCCCGCGCGCGGGATCGAGCGCGACGCCCATGGGACGCACCTGCGGACGGAGCTTGAGGAATTCCGCCGCCGGCGCGCCGGAGGGTACCGCGATGCGATAGAGGCTCGCGTCCGCCTCCCCGGAGACGTAAGCGGAGTGGCTGTCGGAAGAGAAGGCGAGATCTCGCGGGCGTGCTCCGACGGTGGCCTTGCCGACGATCGCATTCGACTTAGTGTCGACGATGGTTACGGTGTTGTCTTCCTCGCTGGTGACGAGCACCCAGCGTCCGTTGGGCGACACACGCACGCCCTCGGGCTCGCGGCCGACGGGCACCGTCGCGAGAACGCGGCCGCCCACGGCGTCGAGCACTGCGAGCCGCGCGGCGTCCTCCTCCGAGACGTACAGCCGGCGCCCATCGCGGTTCAGCGCGACGCGCTCGGGATCCGAGACTCCCGTGAGCAGGCGCACGCGCTCCAGCTTCGCGGTATCGACGACCGCGATCCCGTCGGCCGCCGGGTCGCGCGGGAGCTTCGCGCACTCCTCATCCGTGATCGGCGGCGGGCACTTCGGCACCCCGCTCACCGCGACGTACAGAAGTCTGCCGTCGCGGCTCAGCGCGAGACCCCGCGGACGTTTGCCGACCGCGATCGTGGCGATTGCCGCGCCGCGATCGGCGTCGATCACGGTGACGCTGCCGTCGTCCTCATTGGAGACGTAGACACGTTCCGCCCGCGCGGGCGGCGAGAAGGCCAGCAGGGCAACAACGGCCAGGCAGCACCATTGCCACGGTGCAGCTGTACCCCCCGTTTGGACGGGGTCCAGGGTGCAGGTCATTTTTGACGTAAGTCCCACTTCCCGAGGCCGGCCATGGTAACTTACGCCGCCTTGCCGATAAGGGGCTCAAGCCGCCGCATGTCCACCACTGCCGCCACCGCCAAGCCACCGTTGATCTGGGCGAACGCCCTGATGTTCGCGCTGACCGCCGGCGCGGCGGCGGTGCTCGTGCCCTGGTATGGCCTGCGGTACGGCTTTACCGGCGCCGACTGGGCCATCTTCGCCTTCTTTCTGATCGCCAACGGCATGTCGATCACCGGCGGCTATCACCGTCTGTGGGCGCACCGCACCTACGACGCGCACCTCGCCCTGCGCATCTTCTATCTGATCTTCGGCACCATGGCGCTGCAGAACAGCGCCTTCGCCTGGTGCAGCGGGCATCGCAGCCATCACCTGTACGTCGACGACGTCGATCGCGACCCGTACTCGGCGCGCCGCGGCTTCTGGTTCTCGCACATCGGCTGGATGCTGCGCGAGTACCCGAGCGGCAAGCCCGACTTCACCAACATTCCGGACCTCAGGAAGGACCGCCTGCTCGCCTTCCAGCATCGCTACTACGTGCCGCTCGCCGTG
>JASHQW010000050.1 GCA_030038875.1 Gammaproteobacteria bacterium
ATCGAGTTCTTCGTGGAGCGCCTGGTGCGGCGTTCGGCCACGCGCCCGGAGGCGGTGACATGAGCGCCGCGGGAGCCTACGGCGCGCTGCAGGGAGGGGGCCGCGCGGTGGATGAGCTGATCGTGCGCCATGCCGAGCTCGTGAAGCGCATCGCCTACCACCTCGCCGGGCGGCTGCCGCCCTCGGTGGCGGTCGACGACCTGATCCAGGCCGGCATGCTGGGACTGATGGAGGCCGCGGCCAACTACACCGCGAGCCGCGGCGCGAGCTTCGAGACCTATGCGGGCATCCGCATCCGCGGCGCGATGATCGATGCGCTGCGGGCGCTCGACTGGGCGCCGCGCTCCGTGCACCGCAAGGCGCGCGCCGCCGCCGCGGCGGTGCGCGAGGTCGAGCGCAGCACCGGACGCGGTGCGCGCGACGTGGAGATTGCGCAGCAGATGGGCGTGTCGCTCGAGGAGTATCACTCCATCGTGCAGGACGCCGCGAGCTGCCGCCTGGCGAGTCTCGACGATGAGACCGGCGGCAACACCGAGTCGCAGGCCGACCCCTTCCGGGAGACGGCCGACGAGCAAATGCGCGCCTCGCTCGCCAAGGCGATCGAGTCGCTGCCCGAGCGCGAGCGGCTGGTCATGTCGCTGTACTACAGCGACGGGCTGAACCTGAAGGAGGTCGGCGAGGTGCTGAAGGTGACCGAATCGCGCGCCTGCCAGCTGCACGGCCAGGCGCTGGTGCGGCTCAAGGCGCGGCTCGCCGACTGGCGCGAGCGCGGCAACGAGAGCGACGAATGAACGAGTGGAAGGACGGGCTGTCGTGACAAGGGATTTCGCGCTGCCCCCCGGCGGCGCGCGTTAAGGGCGGGGCTGTGGACTTCCTCAGCATTCTCGGCCTGGCGCTCGCCCTGTGCGCGGTGCTGGTTGGCGCGGTCCTGAAAGGCGCCGGCCTCATGGCGCTCGTGTCGGCGGCGGCCTTCATGATCGTGGTGGTGGGCACCGTGGCCGCCATCCTGGTGCAGACGCCACTGCCGGTGATGCGCCGTGCGCTCGGGATCTTCTCCTGGGTGATGCGCCCGCCGGCGCGCGACGGCAACCTGCTGATCACCAAGATCGTCGAGTGGAGCAACATCGCCCGCAAGCAGGGGTTGCTCGGGCTCGAGCCGATGATCGATCGCGAGCACGACCCTTTCGTCAGGAAGGCGCTGCAGCTCCTGGTCGACGGCAGCGAGCCCGACGCCATCAGCAACGTCATGAACGTGGAGCTGCACGTGCGCGAGCACGCCGACATCACCGCCGCCAAGGTGTTCGAAGGCATGGGCGTGTATTCGCCGACGCTCGGCATCATCGGCGCGGTGCTCGGGCTCATGGCCGTGATGCAGAATCTCGCCGACCCCACGCGTCTCGGCCACGGCATCGCCGCGGCCTTCACCGCCACCGTATACGGCATCGGGCTCGCGAATCTGTTCTTCCTGCCGGTCTCCGCCAAGCTCAAAGTCATCATCCAGCGCCAGACCCAGATGCGCGAGATGGTGATCGACGGCATGCTGTCGATCGCGCAGGGCGAGAATCCGCGGGCGATCGAGTCGAAGCTGCAGGGCTATCTGCACTGAGAGCTCAGGATCCCCGCCATGAGTTTCAAACCGCGCAAACGCCACGAAGAACACACCAACCACGAGGCGTGGGCGATCCCCTACGGCGATCTCATCACGCTGCTGCTCGCGTTCTTCGTCGTCATGTACGCGCTCTCCTCGGTCAACGAGGGCAAGTACCGGCTGCTGTCGGATTCGCTCTACGCGGCGTTCCGCGGCGAGCCGCGCACGCTCGAGCCGGTCGAGGTCGGCCAGCATCAGGCCGGCGCCGGCGCCGACAGCCGCACCGGCGTGCTGCAGCAGCAGCGTCCCGATCCCGCGCATGCGCCGCCGGCGGGCCCGCTGGTGAAGCTCGCCCCCGAGGTCGTGCCGATCGCGCCGACGCACGCTACCGAGGTTGCCGAGCACGCCGCGCTGCGCGACGCGGCGCTGGCACGCGTCGCCGATCAGGTGGAGAGCGCGCTCGGCGACCTCGTGAAGCACAACCTCATGACGGTGCGGCGTAACGAGCTGTGGGTCGAGGTCGAGCTGCGCACCGACATCCTCTTTCCGAGCGGCAGCGCCCAGCCCGCGCCGGGCGCGGTGCCGGTGCTCGAGCGGCTGGCGCAGGTGCTCGCGCCGCTGCCGAACGCGGTCCGCGTCGAGGGCTACACCGACAACGTCCCGATCCGGACCACCGCCTTCTATTCCAACTGGGAGCTGTCGGCCGCGCGTGCCGGAAGCGTCGTGCGTGTGCTGGCGAGCCAGGGCATCGATCCCCAGCGGCTCGCGGTCGTCGGCTACGGCGAGCAGCGTCCCGCGCAGAGCAACGACACGCCCGAGGGGCGTAACGCCAATCGCCGCGTGGTGGTCGTGATCCTCGCGGTCGAGCCCGATTCCCCCGAGAAGACCGCGCCGCAGGCCACGCAGTCGGCCGCACCGCCCGCGGTGAGTGCCGCAGCCGGGCCGTCCCCCCTAGCGGCGGCCCCCGTGCCAGGCGCACCCGCGCCGGCGCCGCCCTCCGCCACGCCCGCAGCCCC
>JASHQW010000423.1 GCA_030038875.1 Gammaproteobacteria bacterium
TCTACGAGCGCTTCGGCCGTCCCGACAGGATCATCGGCCTGCACGTCACGAATGCGCTGCCCGCCGGAATGGTGGGCATCATTCCCGGAGCGGCCTCGGCGAGCTCGACCTCGGTCGATGTGGTGATCAGAGGCATCGGCGGCCACGGCTCGGCACCGCAGGTCGGCCGCGATCCCATTACGCTCGCGGCCTACTACATCACGCAGATCCAGACCATCGTGAGCCGCGAGGAGGATCCGCAGGATCCCACGGTCGTCACGGTCGGCAGCATCCATGGCGGCACCAAGCGCAACATCATCCCGGACGAGGTGAAGCTGGAGCTCACGACGCGCTCCTATTCCGACAAGAGCCGCCAGGTCGTCATCGACGGACTGAAGCAGATCGCCGCGGGCATCACGGCCTCCGCGAACCTGCCCGCGGAGAAAGCCGCCACGGTGACGGTGCTCGAGAACGAGTCGACCCCGGTGCAGTACAACGATCCGGCGATGACCGCGCAGGTGCGCGATCTCCTCGTGAAGGCGCTGGGCGCGGAGCGGGTCAAGGGAGCCGAGAAGCTCATGGGGAGCGAGGACGTCGGCGTCTTCGGCATGAGCGCGGACCTGAAGCGCTATGAGATTCCGGTGGTGTACTTCCGTCTGGGCGCTATGGATCCGCAGAAGTTCGCAGCCGCAGAGGCTGCCGGCAAGCGCCTGCCGGGTCCGCATACCAGCCGCTTCGAGCCGTTGCCAAAGCCGACGCTCGAGACCGGAGTCACGGCGATGACCGCGGTCGCGACCGGGCTCCTGCAGTAAGGTGACGCGCCGGGCGCTTGGGACTAGCTGCGCGTGGCGCGCCCGAGCCAGCGGTTCACGCGTGCGCAGTAATCCTCATACTCCTTGCCAAAGCGTGCGCGCAACGCACGTTCCTCGGGCAGGATCTGCACACGCTCGATCAGCGGCACGAAGAGCAAGGGTCCGGCGAACGGCGCGAGCGTCCCGAGCCTGGCGGCCCAACCGATGAGCACGATCGCGAGCCCGAGGTACATGGGGTTGCGCGTCCAGGCATAGACCCCGCTCGTCACGAGCGCGCTCGTCTTCTCGGGCTGGTGCGGGTTCACGGTCGTCCCGGCCTGGCCGAACTGAGTGATGGCGGCAAATGGTGCGATGAACGCCACCACCATCACGAACCAACCGAGGCGATTCCACGGCGCGGGAATCATGGTTGCGAGCGGCCAGCGGCGGTCGAGCTCCCACATCGCGATCCCGAAGATCAGCATCCAGACGGGCGGGGGTACGAGCGAAGGACGCACCTGATCCCCTTCAGGCGGGCGGGCGCACCGGCGTCGCGGCCATCTCACCCACTACCGTCGTCCATGCACGGACCGACCAGCGCCGCACCAGTCCCGCCTTCACGTACGGGTCGCTCTCGGCGAAGGCTCGGGCTGCCTGGTCATTCTCGCCTTGAAACCACAACACGGCGCCATCGACCGGGTCGGCCAGAGCGCCCGCCAGTACGAGCTCTCCACGACGGTGCGCCTCCCAGGCGAGACGCAGATGCTCCGAGCGGTGCAGCGGGCGGCGCTGCACATAGTCCGGAACAAAATCATACAAGAGCAGGAAGTGCATACCGCCTCCGGGAGGTTGGCGGTTAGTATGCGGCCAAATCGGAAAGAAACGCCGGCTGAGGGATTCGGGAGTTTCGGGACCGAACGGCGCGCGTGCCTGGCGCGCGCCTATCAGCCGGCCAAGAGAGCCGCTGCGCCAGGAGTCAAGCGCGGCGGCCGCAACGGTTGTAGGGATCGCAGATGGGGCCGGCGAGGTCGAGCTCGCCTTCGATCGCGAGCGCCGGCACATCGAGCGTGTTCATGAGCTCGGCGACCGTCTTCTTCGCCAACACGCCGGTCGACACCGCCCAGTCCCAGCGCGCATTGCCGCGCACGTCGTGGACCACCCGGCCGCCGGGAACGTGCGCCAGGGGCTGCTCGCCGACTTCGCACAACCTGAGTGTCTCAACCTGGTTCGTCTTCATGTCCGTAGCTTCCGCAGTTAGTAACACAACAGTTGAATCGTCCTACGTGCAGTCATATCGGTCGCCCGGCGGCGACATTGAAGCACGCGCAGCAAAACTGCGAGCGGCATCGCAGCGGCAACCGTTTGCCGCGGGAGCGGCAAATTGCTGCCGCGTGCGCGGCAAGCTCTTGCCTGCAGGTCTCACCTCATGGTTGCAGCAGCGCCTTGATCGCGCGGCGCTCATCCATCGCGCGATAGCCCTCGGCGACCCGCTCGAGAGGCAAGGTGAGGTCGAAGACCTTGCCGGGTTTGATTTTTTCGCTCAAGACCAGGTCGATCAGCTTCGGCAGGTAGCGCCTGACGGGTGCCGGCCCGCCGTGCAAGTGCACGTGGGTGAAAAAGAGCCCGTCCGCATCGAGCTCGACGCCATGCGGCACGCCAACGTAACCCACGTAGCCGCCGCGCCGCGTGGCCTCGATGGCCTGCATCATCGACTCTCGGGTACCGACGCACTCGAGGACCGAGTCGGCGCCCACACCACGAGTCAGCTCCATGATGCGCGCGACGCCGGCAGCGCCCCGCTCGGCGACGATATCGGTCGCGCCGAACTCCTGGGCGAGCTTCTGCCGCGTCTCGTGACGGCTCATTGCGATGATCCGTTCCGCACCCATGAGCTTCGCGGAGAGCACGGCCAGAAGTCCCACGGCGCCATCGCCGACCACGGCCACCGTGCACCCCGGCTTCACATTGGCGGCATCGGCGGCAAACCATCCGGTGCCCATGACGTCGGAGACAGCGAGGAGGCTGGGGATGAGCCCCTGCGCGGGGCGATCCTGGGTGGCCACGAGGGTGCCGTCGGCCAGCGGAACGCGCAGCACCGGCGCCTGCGCGCCGATGACAGGCTGCAGGTGCTGGCATGACGACTGGTAGCCGATCTGGCAGGCGGGGCAGGTGTTGTCGGAGGCAAAGAAGGAACCGATCACGAACTGACCGGACTTGATCCGCTTTACCGCACTGCCGACCTCCTCGACGATACCGCAGTATTCGTGTCCCATCGGCGCCGGCTCCGTCAGGCGTTGGATGCCGCGGTACGGCCAGAGGTCCGACCCGCACACACACGTGGCGGAGAGACGAATGATGGCATCGGTCGATTGGGTGATCTGCGGGGTCGCGCGCTCCTCGAAGCGCACGTCGCGGGGTCCGTATAGAACTGCTCCTTTCATGGCGTTTCTCCTTTGCTTCTCAGTCGTCAGCGGGCGCGGCGCGGTACTGCTCGTCGCTCACCTTCTCGAGCCAGTCGACCACTTTGCCGTCGAGCGCCTCCTGAATGGCAATGTGAGTCATCGAAGTGCCCGGCGAGGCGCCGTGCCAATGCTTCTCGCCCGGCGGACACCAGACGACATCCCCCGGCCGGATGATCCGTATCGGGCCACCCCAGCTCTGCACCAAGCCGCAGCCCGCCGTGACGACGAGCGTCTGACCGAGCGGATGTGTGTGCCAGTCGCTGCGCGCGCACGGCTCGAAGGTCACGTAAGCACACTGGATACGCGCCGGCGCCGGTGCGCTCGCGAGCGAATCGATGCGCACGTTGCCGGTGAAATGCTCGGCCGGTGCCCGGACCGAGGGCTGTGAGCCGTTGCGCTTGAGTTCCATCGCGGGCCCTCGCGGTCAATGTATTGCGCCCACCGAAGGCTAGCGGCTCGGGCGGCTCACGATAAGTGGGGACAATTCGCATAGACTGACGCATTCACCAGTCCGGAGCGAAAACTTCCATGATTTGCCGGGCTTCCTGCCCGCGGCGCGGAATTGAAGCCTCACCAGGCCCGCGGCCAAGCTCAGGGCTGCGCGCGCAGCCGCGCTGCGTGACCGAAATCGGGTCCCACGATGGCCGGTAATGTGGACGCTTTCATGGCCACGATGGTCGCACCCCTGCGGCCGGTGCCGCTCGAGCGCGCGCTCACCCTGGTGCGCGAGCGCTACGGCTTTGCGCCGCGGGTGGCGCGTCTGACGGGCGAGCGCGACGAGAACTTCAGGCTCACCGCCCCCGACGGCGCGGAGTACGTCCTGAAGATCGCCAATCCGGCCGAGGCTCCGGCCGAGACCGACTTCCAGACCGCGGCGCTGCTTTACCTCGAGAAGACCGATCCCGCCTTGCCCTGCCCGCGCGTCGTGCGCGACCGCACGGGCGGTACTCAGGTTCGTCTCGTCGAGGCGGGTCTCGAGCGGACGGCGCGCCTGGTCACTTATCTGCCGGGGAGACTCCTCGGCGCTGCCGCCCGCTCGCAGCGCCAGAGGGCCGCCTGCGGTCGGGTCGGAGCGCGCCTGGCGCTCGCGTTGCGCGGCTTCGAGCACCCGGCGGCTGAGCGCACCATCGTCTGGGACGTGCGCCACACGGGACACATGCAGCGCCTCCTCGAAGAGCTGCCCGGCTTCCCGTACCGGGATGCGGCTCGCGAGCTGCTCGGCCGGCTCGTTCCCCGAATCGAAACGCAACTGCCGCCACTGCGGCATCAGGTCGTGCACAACGACTTGAATCCCCTCAACATCCTGGTAGACCCCGGTGACGAGGAGCGCGTGTCCGGAGTCATCGACTTCGGCGACATGACCCGCACGGCGCTGATCGCGGACGTCGCCGTCACCGCTGCCGAGCTGATTCCGCCGGATTGCGCGGATCCCCGCGAGGCGTGCGAGTGCGTGCGCGATGTCGCGGGCGCTTATCATGAGAACGTGCCGCTCCTCCCGGCGGAGCTGGCGTTGCTCGGCGCGCTCGCTGCGGCGCGGCTCCTCATGATGCTCGTCATTCACGAATGGCACGTGCAGCGCAACCCGGCGAGCGGCCATTTCAGGCCGCTCACCGAGGACTTGATGCGCACGCGGCTGCACATCGCCGAGCGATTGCTGCTCGAGGAGATCGGACTGTGACGACCGGACTGCACGTGGATCACTCGGACATCCTGGCACGCCGCGCGCGGGTGCTCTCCCCCACCTACCGGCTCTTCTACGAGCAGCCGCTGCAGCTCGTGCGCGCCGAGGACGTCTGGATGTATGACGAGCAGGGCCGCGCCTACCTCGACGCCTACAACAACGTACCGGTCGTGGGCCACTGCCACCCGTACGTGGTCGATGCGCTGACGCGCCAGGCACGCACGCTCAACACCCACACCCGCTATCTTGCCGAGCTGCCGCTGCAACTCGCCGAGGAGCTGCTCGCCACGATGCCGAGCGAGCTCGGCAACGTCGTCTTCACCTGCACGGGAAGCGAGGCCAACGATCTTGCCGTGCGCGTCAGCAAGGCGGTCACGGGCGGCAGCGGATTCATCGTCACGGACTTCTCCTACCACGGCGTGACCGATGTTCTCTCCGGCATGTCCCCCGAAGACGGCGGAGCGCTGGGGCCCGGTGTCTATGCGGTGCCTTCGCCCGCGGGTCCCGGCGGCCCCGAAGCCTTCGGCGAGCACGTCCGCGAGTGTCTCGAGCGCATGCGGTCGGACGGTGTGAGCCTTGCGGCGCTCCTCACGGACACGATCTTCTCGAGCGATGGGGTGTACGCCGATCCCAGGGGATTCCTCGCCGAGGCCGTGCGCCATGTGCAGGCGGCCGGCGGCCTTTTCATCGCCG
>JASHQW010000051.1 GCA_030038875.1 Gammaproteobacteria bacterium
GATCATGGGTCACGAGATGTGCGGGGAAGTGGTGGCGCTCGGAGAGGGGATCGAGGACCTCGCGGTCGGGACTCTGGTCGCGGTCGAGCCGGTGGAGACCTGCGGCCGCTGCCTGTACTGCGGGCTCGGGCAGTACAACCACTGTCCGCTGCTCGCCATCCAGGGCTACAACCGTGGCGGCGGCCTCGCCGAGTACACGGTGGTGAAGCGCCGCGCCGCGCATCCGCTTCCGCCCGGCGTCACGGCGCTGCAGGGCGCGCTGATCGAGCCGCTCGGGATCGCGTGGCATACGGTGAACCGCTGCGGCGTGAGCGCCGGCGAGGTGGTGGCGATTCACGGCGCCGGCCCGATCGGTGCCGGCGCCTTTCTGACACTCAAGCGGCGCGGGGTCGAGGCGATCGTCATCGATCCGTCGCCGGCGCGGCGCGCGGCGCTCGCGCGCCTCGGCGCACGCACGGTGCTCGATCCAAGCGACTGCGATGTGGTGACGGCGATCCGCGATCTCACCGGCGGGCGCGGCGCTCACGCCTCGATCGACGCGGCGGGGGGAGCGCAGGCGTTCGCCGCGATGCTGCACGGCACGCGCATCGATGGGACGGCGGTGGTGGTGGCGATCCACCATGAGCCGGTCGTCATCCCGCCCTTCGATCTGCTCATGCCGGAGGTGTACCTGACCGGAGTGGCGCTCTCGGTGAACGCCTTTCCCGCGGTCATCGCCGAGATGGCGCGCGGCAGCTACCCGCTCGAGGGCTGGGTCGAGACCATCCCCTTCGACGGGCTGATCGAGCAGGGGATCGAGCGGCTGCGCCGCCAGCAGGGGATGAAGATCGTGGTGGACGTTGCCGGCGGGGCTCGGGCTACGCAGTCCCGCGGGCAGCCAGGAGAACGGGCGTGAAGTGCGCAGAGCTGTTCAGCGTCGCCGGGCAGAGCGCGATCGTGACGGGTGCGGGCAGCGGACTCGGGCTCGCAATCGCGGAAGCACTGGCGGAGAACGGCGCCCGCGTCGTGCTGCTCGACGTGGACGCCGGCCGTATCGCCGCCGAGAGCGCTCGCCTCGCGGGGCGCGGCTACGCGGTGCGCGGCGCGGTGGTCGATGTGTCCGATCACGCCGCGCTCGAGCGCGCCTTCGACGCCGCGGTCGCCTCCCACGGACGGCTCGACATCGTGTTCGCGAACGCCGGCATCGACTCGGGACCGGGCTTCGTCAGCGGCTGGTTTGGCGCGCGCACGCGCAATCCCGCCGGAGCACTCGAGAGCTACAGCGACGAGCGCTGGAACCGCGTCATCGATGTCAACCTCACCGGCGTGTTCGCAACGCTGCGGGCCGCGGCCCGGATCATGAAGCCGCAGCGCTCGGGCCGGCTCATCGTGACGACCTCGGTCGCGGGTTATCAATGCGAGCCGGCGATCGGCTCGGCGTACATGGCGGCCAAGGCCGGTGCGGCGCACCTGATGCGCTGCGTCGCGCAGGAGCTGGCCGCCTTCAACATCACGGTGAACGCGATTGCGCCGGGGTTCTTCGTCACCAACATCGGCGGCGGACATGCGCACAACCCCGAGGTGCAGCGCGCGATGGCGCAGGTCATGCCGATGCACCGGGTCGGCTTCCCCGGGGACATCAAGGGGCTCGCGCTGTTCCTCGCCTCGCCGGCCTCGGCCTACCTCACCGGCCAGCAGATCACGATCGACGGGGGCTGGACGCTCGGTCCGGCAGACTGAGGGCCCGGCCGGGCTAGATGTTGCGCGCGCTCATCTCACGGGCGATGTGCTCGGCCTGCCGCAGCGCGAGCGCCACGATCGTGAGCGTGGGGTTGGCGGACCCCGGGGTGCTGAGCGCGCTGCCGTCCGAGAGGAACAGGTTCGGCACGTCGTGGGCGCGGCCGTGGGCATCGGCAACTCCGTCGCGCGGATTGCGGCTCATGCGCGCCGTGCACATGTTGTGCGTCGCGGGCGTCTGGCGCGAGGTCGCGGTGCGCAGCGCCCCCACGGACTCGTAGAGCGCCTTGCCCTGCTTCTGGGCGTGGGCGCGCATCGCCGCATCGTTCGCGTGCTCGTCGACGTGAATGTTCGCCACCGGCAGGCCGAACGCATCCTTGACGCTCGGGCTCAGGGTGATGCGGTTGGTCGCGCGCGGCAGGTCCTCGCCGTTGACGAGCATCCCCGCCAGGCTGGCGTAGTGATCCATGAAGTACGCCAGGTCCCGCCCCCACATCGTGCAGGGAAAGCCGGCGAGCGGCAGGCTCGGCAGATCGAGCGCCGCGAGCTCGAGGTGATAGCCGCCGGCGAAGCCGCGGGTGGTGTCGTGTCGGGTCTCGTCCTCGATGATGCCGGCGAGCGTCGTGCCACGGTAGAAGTGAATCGGCTTGTCGAACGCTCCCCAGATGAAGCCGGCCACGTGGCGGCAGTAGTTGCGCCCGACCTGATCCGTGGAGTTGGCGAGCCCGTGCGGGAAGCGCGCCGACTCCGAGAGCAGCAGGAGGCGCGCGGTCTCGACGCTGTTGCACGCGAGGCAGACGATCCGTGCGGCCTGGCGCTGCTCGACGCCCTGCGGATCGCGGTAGACGACGCCCGTGACGCGTCCGTCCCTGCCATGCTCGATGCGCACGGCGCGGCTCGCGACGCGCAAGTCGAGGTTGCCGGTATCCTCGGCGCGCGGGATCTCGGTGTAGAGCGTGCTCCACTTGGCCGCGATCTTGCAGCCCTGGACGCAGAAGCCCTGCTGAATGCACATCGCGCGGTTGTCGGCGGGGCGGGTGTTGATGGCGAGGTAACCCGTGTGGACCTGCCGGTAGCCGATGCGCCGCGCGCCGTTGTACATGACCTTGAAGTGGTTCGAGGCGGGGAAGCCCGGATTGCCGTGCCGGCGCGAGACGACCATCCGCCTCTCGGCGAGCTCGTAGTAATGCTCGAGCTCGGCGTACTCGATCGGCCAGTCGATCAGTGAGGTGCCGGGCACGTCGCCGTAGGTCGTGCGCGCGCGCACTTCCCACGGACGGATCCGGGGCGCGGCGCCCGTCCAGTGAACGGTGGTGCCGCCGAGTGTCTTGGCCGTCCAGGACGGCAGCCCCGGGTAGTCCTCGGGGACGGTCCAGGACCCGGAGGCGGTGCGCGGCTCGAGCCAGGTGAGCTGGACAAAGGCCTCCCCCGGGTTCTGCGAGAAGCTCGCGAGCGACTGGCGCGCGCCCGCCTCGAGCAGCACGACCTTGATGCCGCGGCGAGTGAGCTCGTGGGCGAGCGTGCCGCCGCCGGCACCCGAACCGATGACGACGACCGCGTTGGAATCGTGCTGCGCAATCTGGGCCATGCACTCGTCCTTCCCGAACCGCGGGTTGCCTAGGCTGTCGTCTGTGTCACCAGCGGGCCGCTGTCCTCAAGCGGAACTTCCGGCAGCCACTTCAGGTCGTTGAAGCCCCGGGAGAGATAGCCGCCCTTGGAGAACGCTTCGCCCTCGTAGCCGAAGTGCGCGTAGGCCAGTGCCGAGGTATAGAGGTTGCCGAGCGTCCTGGCACGCGCCTGGCGAAAGAAATCCGTATGCTCCACTGACCTGAGCGCCTCGACCCGCTGCGCCTCGCTGCGCGCGGCGAAATCCACCGCGAGCAGCTCGAGGCCGGAGTGGATCGTCTCGCGCAGAGCCGCATCGCCCGCGCATGCCTCGTCGACCGCCTTCACCACGAGCGCGTAGGCGGCGTCCTCGAGGCCGTCGTGGGGCGCGATCGTGCGCGCGACGCTCAGGAGCTTCGCGCCCTGCGGCGGCGTCAGGACCTTCATCTCGAGCGCCCAGACACGCCCGGGCGCGAGCAGGCTCAGGGGACCCCCGGCGAGCAGGAGGCCATAAAGCACGCCACCGCCCGCGAGGAAGTCACGGCGCGGCAGCGAACCGTGAATGTTCACCGGCACTCCTTCAGCACTGGCCGCGTGCGACAGCTTCACATGCGTACTGAGTATAGCGAGTCATGCGCGGCGGCAACACGCGTCCGGCGGCTACTCGACGCACACTTCGACCAGCACCGGCTGCGCAGCCGTGAACGCCGTGCGCAGCGCTCCATCGAGCTCGGGGCAGCTGCTCACCCGTATGCCGGTCATCCCCTGCGCACGCGCCAGGGCGCAGAAGTCGAGATGCGCCAGGCGTGTGCCTGGCGGCGTCGCCACTGAGAAGTGCGGCGCGAATTCATCGAGCGCGCGATAGCCGCGGTTGTTGACGATCACGAAGGTGACGGGGACGGCGAGCTCCGCCGCGCTCCACAGGCCCTGGATGGAGTACATCGCCGATCCGTCGCCGAGCAGGGCGATCACCCTGCGGTCGGGTCGCGCGAGCGCGACGCCCACGGCTGCCGGCAGACCGTGACCCAGTCCGCCGCTCGCGCACGTGTAAAAGGAGTCGGGCTCGAGGATCGGCAGGTGATCGTGCATCGCTGCGCGGCTGCTCGGCGCTTCCTCGACGATGAGGCTGTCCGGGGGCCGCAGCGCCGCGATCTGCTGCAGCAGGTACCGGTCGGTCAGTCGCTCGGGCGGCACGGCGCTCGCGCGCACCGGCGCTGCGGGAGCCGGCCGTGCCGGAGCCTGCGCCTCGAGCAACGCGCGGAGGCCGAGCTTGAGGTCGGTGACGATGGCGAGCCCCAGCGGCGCGCGTGCCGCCGCAGCCGGATCGTCAGTGAGCTGCACGAGCGCGGCGCCCGGCGGGATATGCGGGCCGTCGCCCTCGACGTGATAGGTGAAGACCGGAGCGCCCAGCACCACGATCAGGTCGCAGCCCTCGAGACGGGCGACGATCTGCGCGCGGTCCGCGGGCAAGAAGCCCGCGAACAGCGGGTGGCGCTCGGGAAAGCTGTTGCGCGAGGAAAGCGGACTCGTCCACACCGCGGCCTGGTGGCGCTCGGCGAGCGCGATGACCTCCTCCCAGGCTCGATCGCGCGCGACCGACGCGCCGACTACCAGCACGGGGCGGCGCGCGCTGCCGAGCATCGCGGCCGCGCGTGCGAGCATCGCCGGGTCGCCACCCACCCGGGCGCTCACCTCGCGTCGCGGCAGCACCGCGCACGGGCGCTCCCAGTCATCGACCGGCACCGACACGAAGGCCGGTCCGCGGGGCGATTGCATCGCCGCAAAGAAGGCGCGGGCAATGGCCGCCGGCACGTCTGCGGCGCGCGCCGGCTCGCAGCTCCACTTGACGTACGGCCGCGGCAGGTTCGGGGCCTGCTCGGAGTAGAGGAACGGCTCGAATGGCAGGATGGAGCGCGCCTGCTGGCCGGCCACGATCACGAGCGGCGTCTGGTTGCGGCACGCCGTGAACACGCTGCCGAGGGCGTGTCCGACGCCGATCGCCGAGTGCAGATTCACGAGCGCGGCGCTGCCGCGCGACTGCGCAAAGCCGTCCGCCATGGCGACGACCACGGACTCCTGCAGCCCGAGCACGTAGCGGAAATCGGCGGGAAAGTCGCGGAACATCGGCAGCTCGGTCGAGCCCGGGTTGCCGAAGATGGTCGTGAGCCCGAGCTCGCGCAGCAGCGTGAACACCGCCTCGCGAACCGATACGCTCAGGTCCGGCACGATGCGCGCGCCTCAGGTCGCGGGCTGCGGCCTGGCGGGCACGGCGACTCTGCGCGGCGCCGTTTCCCGCAGCGCGAGCGCGAGCAGCGCGCCGGTGACCGCGCAGCCGCTCTGAATGACGAGCGGGGCGGTGAGGCCGTAGCGATCCGCGGCCCAGCCGGCCATGGCGGGCCCGGTGACGCCGCCGAGAATCTCCCCGACACCGACGCTGAGCCCCACGGCGGTGGCGACGTAGCGCGCCGGAATGGTCTCGGACGGGATGGTGCCCATGAAGAGCGGGAACGTGCCGCTCGCCGCCCAGCCGATGAAGATCAGCACGCCGAGCAGGTAGAGCGAGCCGTGCCAGTAGAGCGCTGCCAGCGGCACGAGCACGCCGAGAAGGTTGCACGCCGCCACCACGGGCCGCCGGCCGAGGCGGTCGGAGAGCCCCGGGACGACGAAGCTGAAGAACGCCGCCGAGAGTCCGAGCAGGCTCATGAGCACGCTCATCTCGCCCGCGGTCAGGGCACGCACCCTGACATAGAAGAGCGGCAGGAAGGCCCAGCCGAGCACCATCCAGGCGACCATGAAGATGCTCATGAGGACACAGAGGATCATGTTGCGATAGCGGAGCATCGCGAGGTAGCTGACGGCGGACGCCGCCTCGGCGCCCTCGGCCGCGGGCGGGGGCTTGCTGTGCGGCTCGTGCACAAAGCGGGCGATCAGCACCGCCATGATCAGGCCCGGCACACCGGCGAGGAAGAACGCCGTGCGCCAGCCCGCATGCGCGGCAACGGGTATCAGCACCAGCGGCGCGGCGCAGGAGCCGAGGAGGTTGCTGCCGAAATTCTGCATCACCCCCATGTTGTGTCCGCGCTTGCCGGGGTCTGATTCGGCTGCGAGCAGCGACTGGCACACCGGCATGAACGGGCCTTCGACCAGCCCCATGAGGAGCCGCGCGGCGAACAGCGCGAGGAATGACCCGGCGAGTCCCGAAAGGAACGAGCACGCCGAGAAGGCAACCGTGCTTGCGAGCAGCACCGGCTTGCGGGTGCCGGTACGGTCCGACAGCGCACCGCCGAGGAAGGCCGAGACCGCCCAGGTGAAGGACAGCGCCGAGGCGGTGAGGCCGACCTGCTGATTGTTGAAGTGCAGGTCGTTGGTGATGAAGGGCATCAGGAAGCTGGCCGCATTGCGGTCGAAGAACAGGAACCCGAAGGTAATCCCGAGTACCCAGATCAGGCGTTGTTCGTAGCGCATGTCGTTGTCAGATGAAGCTGCGCACGGGGTCCTTGCCGTCCCAGCCGATGCTCGCACGGTAGAAGCGCCCGAAGACCTCTTCGAAAGCACCGCCGAGCTCGATGAGCTCCGTGTAGCCCGGCAGGACGGCCGTGGTATCCATGTAGCCAACCCGGCCGCCGCTCGGCACTGCGGCGCGAAAGGCGAGTGCATAGCCGGCGCGCTCGTACTGCGCCACGGCCGCATCGAAGCTCCAGGTTGCGATCCCGAAGTGATGAAAGCCGTAGCCGCGCCGCTCGATCATCTCGCGATAGACCGAGGGCGCGTCGTTGTTCGGCTGAATGAGCTCGACGTTCATGTGGCCCGCAAAGCTCATCGCGAGCGCGACATCCGCCCGCGAAGGCTGTCCGCGGTACACCGGCTCATCGCCGCTGAAATGCTCGAGCACGAACCACGGGCCGACCTTGAGCCTCATCGACCATTGCCGGATCGCCTCGTGCAGGTCGGCGACGACGTACGCCATCTGGATGATGCCGTCGTCCGGCTGCCCGAACCCTACCTGACCCATGACGCCTCCCCGCGGAAAGTGCTGCGCACGCCGTGCCTGCTGTCAACCCTGCGCGTTGAGCTCCCGCTCGAGAGCCGCCAGAGTGCGGTAGCAGGGCAGTACCTGGGCGACGCTGGCGTTCGGTTCGCGCCGCTCGCGGATCGCGGCAAAGAACTCGCGATCCTGCAGTTCGATTCCGTTCATCGACACGTCGACGCGCGATACGTCGATCTTCTGCTCCT
>JASHQW010000052.1 GCA_030038875.1 Gammaproteobacteria bacterium
GACCTGCTGAGACAGACGCAAGACGGCTGGCGCAGATCGCTGCGAAGCGATGCCACGAGGATCTGTTTGGTCTCATTAAACGGCGCCGCTTTGGACAGTCAGAACTGGTTTTGCGGAGTCATTCCGTTGCGGAGCACCAGCTTGAATGGCACGCGGACTCTCCTCAGCCGTTGGGTCCAATATGGCTTGATCTCGCGATACTCGACGCGCTTACGCCCTGCGACGATCTTCGCGAACCATTCCCGCTTTAGCGTGGTAGTGATGACGTCCAACGTGGCCCCCAGAGCGCCTATTCTCACTGAGTCTGTCCCGAACCCGATGGATCTCCCAGGCGGAGGGCGGTCCGGCGTCCGAAGGGCTCACGAGGACCCTAGTTTCGCATTACCGAAAAATTACCGAACTATCCGAGAGAGGGGAGGCTAATCTAATTAACTTATTGTTTTTGTTGGCGCTCCCTACGGGATTCGAACCCGTGTTACAGCCTTGAGAGGGCTATGTCCTGGGCCTCTAGACGAAGGGAGCGTGGTTCCCGGGCCTTGGTCGGGAGCGCGGTATTATAGAGAGCGGCCCTGATTGCTCAAGCGAAAGCCAAGGAATTGAACTCCCCCGACGCGTCCGTCGCGACGCCCCGAGCCACTCCGCGGATCATCCCGCGATCCGAGCACTCGATTTCCCGCTCCCACATCTCCCCGAACGCGCTCCGAGTGCTGTACCGGCTGCGCGAGGCGGGCTTCATGGCGTTCCTGGTGGGCGGCTGCGTGCGCGACCTCCTCCTCGGGCTCGAGCCGAAGGACTTCGACGTCGCGACCGATGCGCTGCCGGAGGAAATAAAGAAGCTGTTCCGCAACTGCCGCCTGGTCGGGCGCAGATTCCGCCTGGCGCACGTGTTCTTCGGCCGTGAGACCATCGAGGTCGCGACCTTCCGCGCGACCAGCGCGCCGTCGGAGGGCGATGAGCCGCTGCCCGAGACCGACCCGGAGGACGGCGAGACCCCTGAGCTCGACGACGAGACTGGGGCACGCGCCTTCGATGCGAGCGGACGGATCCTGCGCGACAACGTCTACGGCACCATCGACGAGGATGTGTGGCGGCGCGACTTCACCGCCAA
This sequence comes from Gammaproteobacteria bacterium, assembly GCA_030038875.1. GTDB lineage: Bacteria > Pseudomonadota > Gammaproteobacteria > Steroidobacterales > Steroidobacteraceae > 13-2-20CM-66-19. The sequence goes on from JASHQW010000052.1 coordinate 1,109, forward strand.
CGCGCTCTATTACAACATCGCCGATTTCTCGGTCTGGGACTACGTGGGCGGCGCTGAGGACATCGCCGCGCGGCGGCTGCGCCTCATCGGCGATCCCGAGACGCGCTACCGTGAGGACCCGGTGCGCATGCTGCGCGCGGCGCGCTTCGAGGCCAAGCTCGGCTTCGAGATCGATCCTGACACGGCCCGGCCGATCACCACCTTGCGCGAGCTCCTTTCGGCCGTGCCCCCGGCGCGGCTGTTCGACGAGACGCTGAAGCTCTTCCTCACCGGACATGGCGCGCGCAGCTTCGAGGTGCTGCGCCGCCGGGGGCTCCTGGCCGCGCTGATGCCGAGCGTCGACTCCTACTTCGTGAGCCACCCGGGAAGCCTGGTCGAGCAGCTGCTGGTGAAGGGCCTCGCGAACACGGACGCGCGCGTCATCGAGGACAAGCCGGTCACGCCGACGTTCCTCTTCGCGCTCCTTTTATATGGACCGATCGCGGCGATCATCGAGGCGGCGCCGCCGGAGCGCTGGCACGAGCTCGCGACCATATTGGATGCCTGCGATCAGGCGGTCCGCGGGGCGCAGACCCACATGGCGATCCCCAAGCGCTTTGCGCTCGGGGTGCGCGAGATGTTCGCGCTGCAGCCGCGGCTAGAGCACCCGCGCGGCCGGCGTGCGCTGCGCGTGCTCGAGCATCCGCGCTTCCGCGCCGGCTACGACCTGCTGCTGCTGCGCGCCGAATTCGGACTGGCCCCGCCCGAGATGGCCACCTGGTGGACGCGGCTGCAGGAGGTCTCCGCCGAGGAGCGCGATCGGATGGTGGACGCGCTCGGAGGAGAGGCGGCGCGCGGGGCCCCCGCGGCGCGCCGCGGCGGCCGCCGGCGGCGCCGGCGCCCGCGAGCCAGGGCCACCGCTCCCACGTGACGGACTTGAGCCCATGGCGATGTGGCGGCCCGCGTATGTCGGAGTGGGCAGTAACCTCGAGGAGCCGCGTGCCCAGGTGCTGCGCGCCCTGGGGCGCCTCGCGCAGCTGCCGCGCACGCGCCTCGAATTGACTTCCCCGCTCTATCGCTCGCGGCCGATGGGGCCGATCGCCCAGCCCGACTTCGTGAATGCGGTGGCGGGCCTCCTCACCGAGCTCGAGGCTCCCGCGCTCTTCGCTGCGCTGCGCGCGCTCGAGGTGGCGCTCGGGCGGCCAGCCGTGCACGAGCGCTGGGGTCCGCGCGTGATCGACCTGGATCTCCTCGCTTGCGGGCGCGAGCGCCGCGCGGGACCCGAACTCACGCTGCCGCACCCCGGGATACCGGAGCGCAACTTCGTTCTGTATCCTCTCGCGGACATTGCCCCGGATCTCGATCTCCCCGGGCTCGGGCGCGTCGCCGAGCTCGCGGGGAGGGTCACGGCCGAGGGGCTCACGCGCCTCTGAGGCGTGCGGCTTGCGCACATGGCGAACGAGACAACCCATCGCTTCATCGCGGTCGAAGGTCCGATCGGCGTCGGCAAGACGAGCCTGGCGCGCCGCCTGGCCACGAGCCTCTCGGCCCAGCCGGTGCTCGAAGAGGCCGCGCAGAACCCGTTCCTCGAGCGCTTCTACAGAAATCCGCGCGCCGGGGCGCTGCCGGCGCAGCTCTACTTCCTCCTGCAGCGGGCGCAGCAGCTCGCCTCCCTCTGCCAAGCGGACCTGTTCGCTCCGGTGCGGGTGGCGGATTACCTCCTCGAGAAGGACCGGCTGTTCGCACGCGTGACGCTCGATGACGCGGAGTACGCGCTCTACGAGCAGCTCTATGCGCGGCTCGACATCCAGGTGCCCAAGCCCGATCTCGTCGTGTATCTGCAGGCGCCGGTCGACGTGCTGCTCGAGCGCATCGCCAAGCGCGGCGTCGCCTATGAGCAGTACATCGACCGCGGCTATCTCGAGCGCCTCAACGAGGCCTATGCGCGCTTCTTCCACGAGTTCGACGCCGCGCCGCTCCTCATCGTGAACGCCGCCTCCATCGACCCGATCAGCAACCCACGCGACTACGAGGAGCTGCTGGCGGCCGTCAAGCGCATGAGCCGCGGGCGGCTTTACTACAATCCGTTGCGCAGCCGCGCCATCTAAGTACACTCTGAGCGGTTATGTATACCCACCTGCAACGCGACGCCACCCGTCCGCCGGTCACGCTCTCGACGCTCGCGCGCATGAAGGCCGACGGCGAGAAGATCGCGAGCCTCACCTGTTACGACGCGAGCTTCGCCGTGCTGCTCGATGCAGCGGACGTCGACGTGGTGCTGGTGGGGGATTCGCTCGGCATGGTGATCCAGGGACACAGCACGACCGTGCCCGTCACCATGGACCAGATGGTGTACCACTGCGCCTGCGTGGCGCGCGGCGTACACCGTCCGTTCCTGATCGGCGACCTGCCGTTCATGAGCTACCCCTCGCGCGAGGTCGCGCTCGAGCACTCGGTGCGCCTGATGCAGGAGGGCGGCGTGCAGATGGTGAAGCTCGAAAGCGGCGGCAAGCAAACCGACATCGTCGAGTTCCTCGCGGGCCATGACATCGCGGTCTGCGCGCACGTGGGCCTGAAGCCCCAGTCGGTGCACAAGACCGGGGGCTTCAGGGTGCAGGGGCGCGAGCGCGAGACCGCGGCGCGCCTCCTCGAGGAGGCACGGCAGCTGGAGTCCGCCGGCGCCGACATCGTGCTGCTCGAGTGCATTCCGGCCTCGCTCGGCAAGACCATCTCCGCGGAGCTGCACGTGCCCGTCATCGGCATCGGCGCGGGTCCCGACACCGACGGGCAGATCCTCGTGACCTACGACATGCTCGACATCACCACCGGGCGCAAGCCCCGCTTCGTGCGCAACTTCATGGAAGGCGCCGGCGACAACCTCGAGGCGCTCAAGCGCTACGTGCGCGCCGTCAAACAGCGCGAATATCCCGCTCCCGAGCACTGTTTCTGAAGCGGCACTCCACCGCATCTGCCTCGGCCGCGACCCAATGGAGACCGTCACCACCATCCGCGCGGTTCGCGAGCGGGTGCGCGCCTGGCGCACGGGCGGGCAGCGAGTGGTGTTCGTGCCGACGATGGGGAATCTGCACGCCGGACACGTGAGCCTCATCGAGGCCGCGCGCCGCCACGGCGAGCGCTTCGTCGCCAGCATCTTCGTGAACCCGATGCAGTTCGGTCCCAATGAGGACTTCGCGCACTACCCGCGCACACCGCGCGAGGACGAGCGCATGCTGGCCGCCGCCGGCTGCGATCTCATGTTCATGCCGGACGTCGCCGAGATCTATCCGCACGGCGCCGAGCGCGCCACGCGGGTCGAGGTGCCGGGACTCTCGCGCATCCTCGAGGGCGAATTCCGCCCCGGTCACATGGAGGGCGTCAGCACCGTCGTGGCCAAGCTCTTTCACATCGTCGAGCCCGACGTCGCGGTGTTCGGCGAGAAGGATTTTCAGCAGCTCACCGTGATCCGCCGCATGGTGGCGGAGCTGTGCATGCGGGTCGAGATCGTCGGGGCCCCGACCCTGCGCGATACCGACGGGCTGGCGCTCAGCTCGCGCAACCAGTACCTGACGCCCGCGGAGCGCAAGCTCGCGCCCGTCATCCACGCGACGCTCGAGGCGGCCGCGCGCCGCTTGCGCGCCGGAGATGCGCAGTTTGCCAGCATCGAGCGCGAGGGCTTTGAGAAGCTGGAAAACGCGGGCCTCCGGCCTGACTATTTCTCGGTGCGCCGCAGCGACGATTTGGGTAGCCCCACCGCGGAGACGCGCGCGCTGGTGGCGCTCGCGGCCGCGCGCCTGGGCCGGGCGCGACTCATCGACAACGTGCAGGTGGCGCGTCCCTGAGGAGCTGAAGCCCATGCCGGTGCCGCCGCCAGACCTCGCGGGTCGTCCGTTTGAGCTCACGTTCGAGCGGACCCTGGCCGCGGCGCCCGCGACGCTCTACCGCGCATGGACCCAAGAGTTCGACCGATGGTTCGCGGCGCCGGGCACCGTATCGATGCAGGCTACGACCGGCGCACCTTATTTCTTCGAGACGCATTACGAGGGCGCGCGCCATCCGCACTATGGGCGGTTCCTCGAGCTCGAGCCCGCGCACCGTATCGAGATGACCTGGGTCACGGAGGGCGGGACGCGCGGCGCCGAGACCGTCGTCAGCGTGGAGCTGCGCGCCGAGGGCACCGGGACGCGCCTCACCCTGAGGCACGCCGGGTTTCCCGATGAGGCCTCCTGCGAGCGTCACCGCGCGGCGTGGCCGCTCGTTCTTCAGCACCTCGACGAGGTGCTGGGCGGCTAGCTCACGCGGCCCAAGCGGTGGCGTGCGAGCGCCCAGGCGACGTGCTCGCGCACGAGGGGCGAGACGTCCTCGCGCCGTGCCTCGAGCGCGCCCGTCACCGCAGCCGAGGCTGGCGCATTGCCCAAGGCCACCGCGATATTGCGCGACCAGCGCTCGTAGCCGAGGCGATAGATCGCCGAGCCCCGCATGCGCTGCTCGAAATCTGCCTCCGTCCAGAGAAAGAGCTCCGGGAGCGCCGGCGCATCGAGGGCGTGGCGCACCTTGAAGTCGGGATGCGTCGCGTCGCGGGCGAACTTGTTCCACGGGCACACCAGCTGACAGTCGTCGCAGCCGTAGATGCGGTTGCCGAGCGCCGGGCGCAGCTCCTCGGGAATGGCGCCGTGGTGCTCGATGGTGAGGTAGGAGATGCAGCGCCGGGCGTCGAGCCGGAACGGCGCGACGATCGCGCCCGTGGGGCAGGCCGGGATGCATGCCTGGCAGCTGCCACAGTGGGCGCTCGCGCGCTCGTCCACCGGCAGCGGCAGATCAGTGAGGATCTCGCCGAGAAAGAACCACGAGCCGGCATCACGGGCGATCAGGTTGGTGTGCTTGCCGATCCAGCCGAGGCCAGCATTACGCGCGTGCGCCTTCTCGAGTACCGGCGCGCTGTCGACGCAGACGCGGTAGCCGAAGGCGCCGATCCTCCGGGCAAGATCCGCGGCGAGCCGCGCGAGGGAGCGGCGCAGGACCTTGTGGTAGTCGCGGCCGAGCGCATAGCGGGAGATATAGCCGAGGTTGGCGTCGGCGAGCACCGCTTGCGCGTCGCGCGCCTCCCCCGGCCAGTAGTCCATGCGCACGCTCACGACGCGCACGGTGCCGGGTAGCAGCTGCTCCGGGCTGCCGCGCAGCCGGGCGTGACGGCGCATGTAGCCCATGTCCCCGTGGAAGCCCGCATCGAGCCAGCTGAGGAGGTGGCGCTCGTCCTCGGGGATGTCGATGGCGGTGACGCCGAGGGCGTCGAAGCCCAGGGCGCGCGCTTGGGCGGTGAGCGCGCGTTTGGCCGCGTCGAGGTCGATGGAAGCGGGACGGCTCATGGCGTAATCAACCCGTCAGTATAATGACCCCATGGCGCTGCCGATTGCGTTGTATTCCAGCGCGCAAGTGCGTGCCCTCGACGCTCACGCGATCGAGGCACGGGGGATCCCGGCCTACACCCTCATGAAGCGCGCCGGCGAGGCGGCGCTGCGGCACCTGCGCACGCGCTACCCCCTGGCGCACCGCATCGTCATCGTCTGCGGGGGCGGCAACAACGGGGGCGACGGCTACGTTCTGGCGCGCTTTGCGCAGGCGGCGGGACTCACCGTGACCGTGCTCGCGGTGAGCGAGCCGGAGAAGCTCCACGGCGCGGCGCAACAGGCGTTCGAGGACTTCCGCGCGAATGGCGCGCGGGCGCGCCCCTTCGCGGCCGCGCTCCTCGCCGAGGGCGAGATCGTGGTGGATGCGCTCCTCGGCACGGGGCTGCACGGCGAGGTGCGCGCGGAGTACGCCGCGGCGATCCGCGCCATAAACTTAAGCGGGCGGCCCGTGTTCGCGCTCGATGTGCCCTCGGGTCTCGACAGCGACGCCGGCGTGCCGCTCGGCGAGGCGGTGCGCGCCGATTGCACGGTCACGTTCGTGGGACTCAAAACCGGCCTCCTGGTCGGGGAGGGCCCGGAGTACACCGGCACCGTCTTCTTCGACGATCTCGAGCTCACAGCTCCCGCCGGCGACTTCGCGCCCCGCCTGACGCGTATCGTCGAGAGCGAGATCGAGGCGGCCTTGCCGCGCCGGCACCGGGCCGCCCACAAGGGGGATTTCGGCCGGGTGCTCATCGTCGGGAGCGGCAGCGGCATGCCGGGCGCGACGCGGCTTGCCGGTGAGGCGTGTCTGCGTGTCGGTGCGGGCTTGACGACGGTGGCGGTGGCGCCCGAGAACGTCGCGGCGATCGCCGCCGGCCGGCCCGAGCTCATCTGCCTCGCGCTCACCGATCCGCGCGTCCTCACGGAAGCGCTGGCGCGCGCGGATGTGGTCGCCATCGGCCCGGGCCTGGGGCGCAGTCCCTGGGCACGCTCCGCCCTCGACGCAGTGCTGGCCGCGGACAAGCCCGTGGTGGTCGATGCGGACGCCCTGAACCTGCTGGCCGAGTCTGAAGTACGCTCGCGCGAGGACTGGATCCTGACGCCGCACCCCGGCGAAGCGGCGCGCCTCCTCGCCGCCACTACGCAGGACATCCAGCGCGATCGCCTCGCGGCGCTCGATCGGCTGCTCTCGCGCTTCGGCGGCACGGTCGTCCTAAAAGGCGCCGGTACGCTGGTTGGCGCCGCCGGCCGCACGCCGGGGGTGTGCGAGCGCGGCAATCCCGGTATGGCGAGCGCCGGGACGGGCGATGTGCTCACCGGAGCCATCGCCGGGATTCTGGCGCAATCCCGCGATCCCTGGGCGGCCGCGCGCGTCGGCGTGCTGGTGCACGCCATGGCGGGCGATGCCGCCGCGCGCGGTGGCGAGCGCGGCGTGCTGGCGAGCGATCTGGCGCGCGAGCTGCACCACGCCGTCAATCTCTAGGGCCGATGCCGGTGCGCGCGCGGACGCAGACGCCTGAAGCGACGGAGGAGCTCGGCGCGCGGCTGGCCCGTACGCGGCCCGTATCCGAGGCGCTCGCGGTGCTCTATCTCTCCGGCGAGCTCGGCTCGGGCAAGACGACCTTCGTGCGCGGGTTTGCTCGCGCGTCGGGCGTCCACGGGCTGGTGCGCAGTCCCACCTACATCCTCGTCGAGCTCTATCCGGCCGGCGCGATCACGCTCGTGCATCTCGATCTCTACCGCGTGCAATCGCCCGCCGAGCTCGATTCCCTGGGGCTGCGCGAGTGGGCCCAACCTGAGCACGTGTGGCTCATCGAATGGCCGGAGCATGGGGAGGGGCGGCTCCCCGGGGCCGATCTGCTGGTGACGTTCGCAGCCGGCGAAGGCGGCCACGACATCGAGCTCACGGGGACTTCAGCACTAGGCGCCGCCTGGCTGGTCCAACTTGAAAGTCAGGGACGAACGCCGTAGATTACACGGCAGATTGCGCCGCGAACTCGATGATTAGAAAGGCATTTCTAGGAAGGGTCGCCGGCGGTCTGCTGGCCTTCGCCGCTCTCTCGACGGCCGGCGCCGCGGAGCTGCGCTCCATTGAGCTGTCTGCGACCGCAGACAACGCCGTCGTGACTCTCGCGCTCAGCAACGGCCCGGCCGCGAAAGTCTTCACCCTCGACGGCCCCGATCGCGCCGTCATCGATCTTCCCGACACGCATGCCGAGCGCGGCATCGTCGTGCCTGCGCCCGCCGGCCTCGTCACCGCCGTGCGCCTCGGCCGCCAGCCGGGCGAGACGCTCCGCATCGTCCTCGAGCTCGCATCGCCCGTCGCCGTACACAGCACTCAGGCGGCCGGGCCGTCGGGAGGGCGCCAGCTCACCGTGGCGCTCGGTGAGCCGGCGGCGGGGGTGGATGCGGAAGCGAAGGCGGTACGCGCGGCGCACGCGCCGGGCGACGGCGACCGTGACGTGATCATCGCGGTGGATGCGGGCCATGGCGGCGTCGATCCCGGCGCCATCGGGCACAGTGGCACGCGCGAGAAAGACGTGACGCTCGCGATCGCGCGGGACCTGGCCGCGCGCATCGACGCCGAGCCCGGGATGCGCGCCGTGCTGACGCGCGACCGGGACGAATTCCTCGAGCTGCGCGACCGTATCCAGCGTGCTCACGCGGCGCATGCCGACATGTTCGTCTCCATACACGCCGACTCGATCTCCGACCGCAGCATCTCGGGGGCGTCCGTGTACATCCTCTCGGTGCACGGCGCCTCGAGCGAGGCGGCGCGCGAGCTGGCCGAGGGGCAGAATGCGGCGGATCTCGTGGGCGGCGTACGCCTGGCCGAGGGCGGCGTGGCCGCACCCGTGGTCCTCGATCTGGTGCAGCAGGAAGCCATCGGCCTCTCCGCCACGGCAGCCGAGCGCGTGGTGTCCGCGCTCGAAAGCGTCGGCGAGGTGCGCAAGGCTCAGGTGCAGCGCGCCGGCTTCGTGGTGCTGAAATCCCCCGATATTCCTTCGATGCTCATCGAGACCGCGTACATCTCCAATCCCGCCGAAGAGCGCCGCCTGCGCAATCCCGCGCAGCAGACCCGCCTTGCGGATGCCATCTGCGGCGGTGTGCGCAGCTACTTCGTGCAGAACCCGCCGGACGGCACGCGCTTCAAGCAGGAGCGGCGCGTCGCGAGTGCGGCGGCCGTGGCCGCGGCCGGCACCGGACCCGCCGGCACGACGAACCCGTAAGGCCTTGAGCGCCGCGGGCGCCGCGCGCGGCGCGGATCGCCTGTACACTGCGCGGCGCGCCCGATGTGCGCGCGACCATCGTCCGCTTAACCGGCATGCCCATTCGCGTTCTTTCCAGCGAGCTCGTCGACCAGATCGCCGCCGGCGAGGTGATCGAACGGCCGGCCTCGGTGGTCAAGGAGCTCGTCGAGAACGCGCTCGACGCGGCTGCTCAGCACATCGAGGTCGATGTGGAGCGCGGCGGCACGGGGCTGATCCGCGTGCGCGACGACGGCGGCGGGATTGCCGCGGCGGAGCTGCCCGCGGCGGTCGCGCGCCACGCGACCAGCAAGATCGCCTCCCTCGAGGACCTCGAGGCGATCGCGACCTTAGGCTTCCGCGGGGAAGCGCTGCCGTCGATCGGCTCGGTGTCGCGCCTCAAGATCGTGTCGCGCGCCGCGTCCGCCGCTCAGGCGGCCGAGATCACCGTCGAGGGCGCCGCGGTCGGCTCCGTGCGCCCCGCGGCGCACCCGCCCGGAACCACCGTCGAGGTGCGGGATCTCTTCTTCAACGTGCCGGCGCGGCGCAAGTTCGTGCGCAGCGAGGCGACCGAGCTCGCGCACATCGTGCGCCTCATGGAGCGCCTCGCCCTGTCGCGCTTCGACGTGAGCTTTCGGCTGCGCCACGGGGCTCGGGTGCTGCTCGAGACGGAGGCCCTGGGCGGTGCGGGCGGGGAGGCCGCGCGGCTCGAGGCGGTTCTCGGAACCGATTTTGCCGCGGGCGCCGTAGCGGTGAGGCACGCCGCGGGTCCGGTCATGCTCTCCGGCTGGGTCGGGCTGCCCACCCGCTCGCGCGCTCAGCCCGATCAGCAGCTCTGGTTCGTCAACGGCCGCAGCGTCCGCGACCGGCTGCTGATGAACGCGGTGCGCCTCGCGTATCGCGACGTTCTCTACCACGGCCGCCACGCCGCCTATGTGCTCTACCTGACCCTCGACCCGAAGCTGGTCGACGTCAACGCGCATCCCGCCAAGCTCGAAGTGCGCTTCCGCGACAGCCGCCAGATTCACGATTTCGTGTTTCGCGCGCTGGAGCGCTCGCTCGCGGCCACCCGGCCGAATCTTGCGGGTGCGCCCGCGGCCTCGAGCCCCGG
>JASHQW010000053.1 GCA_030038875.1 Gammaproteobacteria bacterium
TTGGCGAGCTTGAAAGTGAAGAGCGACAGCGGCAACACCGAGTACATGACGAGCGGCGGGTCGACCTTGCCCGGCGCCCACACCATCGCGGCCGACCAGCCGAGAGCCGCCAGGTTGAACAGCAGGTTGCAGCCGTCGGCCACCCAGGGAAGCCAGCCGGCGACGAAGTGGTAGCGCTGGCCCGGCGAGAGCGGGCCGCCTTCGAGGAACAGCGCGCGCGCGTGTGCCTTCAAGATCTGCATCGCGCCGTAGGCCCAGCGGAAGCGCTGTTTCTTGAAGTCGATGAAGGTGTCGGGCATCAGGCCGCGGCCGTAGCTCACCGGCATATAGATGGCGTCGTAGCCCGCCTCGAAGATGCGCAGCCCGAGCTCGGCGTCCTCGGTGATGCACCACTCCGCCCAGCGGCACTCGTCCAGCTGCCGCCGCCGCACCATGGTCATGGTGCCGTGCTGGATGATGGCGTTGCGCTCGTTGCGCGTGATCATGCCGATGTGGAAGAAGCCGCGGTACTCGGCGTAGCACATGGCCTTGAAGGCGCTCTGGTCCGCATCGCGGTAGTCCTGCGGCGCCTGCACGATGGCGACGTGCTGGTCCTGGAAGGCCGGCGTCAGCTCGCGCAGCCAGCCAGGCTCCACCACGTAGTCGCTGTCGATCACGGCGACGATGGTGGCATCGGGCGTGGTGCGCTCGAGCGCGTAGTTGAGCGCGCCGGCCTTGAAGCCCGCGAGCGGCGCGACGTGGAAGAAGCGGAAACGGGGCCCGAGCGTGGCGCAGTGCGCCTCGACCGGACGCCAGACGTTCTCGTCACGCGTGTTGTTGTCGATCACCAGGACTTCGAAATCGGGATAGTCGAGCCGCGCGAGCGCATCGAGCGTCTCGATCAGCATCGCCGGCGGCTCGTTGTAGGCCGGCACGTGGATCGACACCTTGGGCTGGCGTTGGCCGGGGCTCAGGACCGGCGCGCCGAGCCGGCGCCGGTAAGCCACCCAGTGCGCTTCGGCCCACTCGTGCGCCTCGGCGAGCAGCACCAGCAGCACCCCCAGCATGCCGAGCAGGAGCAGCACTCCGGCGATCACGCTCGAGACCGTCATGTACTGCTGCGTGAAGTCGTAGATCACCCACACGGCGAGGGTGGTGGCGGCGTACACCACGACGGCGAGGAAGCTGCGGCCGCGGTTACGCAGCGCATCGCTGGTGAGATAGAGGATCCCGAGCACGAGCAGCGCCACCGCCACCGAGATCGCCGCCAGGATGTGCCACTCCGGCACGCGCACGATAGGCTCGGTGAAAGCGAATTTCGGCTGCCGGTTGACGTCGTACACTCCCCAGTAGGAGCCGACTGCCCCCTCCTGGTAGGCCTTCCACGGCTGATCGAAGGCCTCCATGACGTAGTACTTGATCTGCTCGCGCTCGGCGCGGGCGAGGAAGCGCCGCAGGAACAGGGCCTCGCTCGCCACCGAGGCCACCGCCGCCTCGCGCGTGCGCCCGCGGCTCGGCCAGCCGATCTCGGCGATGACGATCGGCTTGTGCGGGAAGGTCTGCTGCAGGCGCTTGAACTGGGCGAAGGAGTAGTCGACCGCGGCGTCCACCGGGACGCCCTCCCAGTAGGGCAGCAGGTGCACGCCGATGAAGTCAACGTGCTGCGCGAGCTCGGGATACGCGAGCCAGGTGTGCCAGGTCTCGGCGGTGCCGACCGGCTGGCCGATGGCGGCGCGCGCGCGGTCGAGATACTTCTCGAGCTCCTCGACCTTCAGGTCGCCGCGGAACAGCACTTCGTTGCCGACGAACACCCGCACCACGTTCTGGTGCGAGTCGGCGAGATCGATGACGGTCTTCAGCTGCTCTTCGTTCTTGTCGAGGTGGTTGTCGAGCCAGGCGCCGAGCGCGACGTTGATGCCGTGGCGGTCGGCGAGGTCGGGCACGTCGGCGAGGGTCGAGCCGACCGAGTAGGTGCGCACGGCGTTGACCTTGCCCTCGAGCAGCGCCAAGTCCTGGTCGATCTCGGCGTCGGTCGGCATCTCGAAATGAGTCGGGTCCTCGTTGGCGCGGAACGGCGAGAAGGCAAATCCCTGGATACGCGCCGGCCACGGCGGCTCGCGCGTCGGGCGGTTGAGGTACGCCCAGACCGCGAAGGTCAGCGTGGCGAACACCGCCGCGATGATGAGACTCGGGATCGTCTTCATGGAGTTGAAGGCGCTCGCCGCCTACCAGCTGCCGGTGTTGGCCATCGACTTCCAGGGCTCGGCCGGCGCGAGCGCCGCGCCCTTCTGCAGCAGCTCGATGGAGATGTTGTCGGGGGAGCGCACGAACGCCATGCGCCCGTCGCGCGGCGGCCTGAGGATGGTGACGCCGTGCTCGGTGAGGCGCCTGCAGGTGGCGTAGATGTCATCCACCTGGTAGGCGAGGTGTCCGAAGTTGCGCCCGCCGCCGTAGACTTCCGGGTCCCAGTTGTGGGTGAGCTCGACCTGGGCGCTCTCGTCCCCCGGCGCCGCGAGGAACACCAGTGTGTAGCGCCCCTGCGGGTAATCCTTGCGCGAGAGCTCCTTGAGTCCCAGCGCGTCGCAGTAGAACCTCAATGACGCGTCGATATCGGCGACGCGCACCATCGTGTGGAGGTATTTCATGGCTTCCTCTCCGCGCGCGCGTCAGTTGCCGGTGTAGGGCACCGCCGGCGCCGGGCAGGCCTTGACCCGGCTCGGCTCCCGGTGGCCGCTGTCGTGCACATAACATTCATCGAAGACCGAGCAGTAGCAGACCTCGAGGCCGACCTTCTCGTACAGCTCGGCGAGTCGCGCCCAGCGCGGATCCCCCAGCGCCTCCGGCCAGGCGTACAGGTTCGCCGACTGCCCCGCCGCCACCATTGCGCCGCGCAGCTCTCCCGAGCGCCAGTAGTCCATCCGGGGGAGCGACGCGGCGTCCTCCGCCGAGCAGCACAGCGCCACGAGCGCCGCCAGATCCGCGGCGGGCTTTCCCTGCCAGCTCAGCTGCAGCGAGCGCAGCCGCGCCGGCCCGATGCCCGTGTTGGCCACCGACAGGTAGATCGCGGGCCGCAGCCCGAGCCCGTCGCCGAAGTCGAAGCGATTACCGGTCTCGATGTCGATGTTCGGGTAGCTGTTGGCCGCGACCAGCTTCTCCATGGTTCTGCCGTTGTGGATGGCGAGGCCGAGCGACACCAGGCTGACGAAGAACGCCGACAGGGCGAGGCTGATGTCGAGCCAGTGGAAGCCGCTGCCGTGCGGCCGATGCGCGTGACCGTGCGAGCCCTCTTCCATCAGTGCCTCTCAGCCGGGGTGATGCCGAGCGAGGCCTCGATGCTTGAGGGGTCGTAGATCCTGCCGCCCTTCATCACCAAGTCGATGCGGTCGATGTCGCCGATGTGCACGCTCGGGTCGCCATCGACCAGGATGAGATCCGCGAGCTTGCCCGGAGCGATCACGCCACGCTCGCCGTTCGCTCCGACCACCAGCGCCGAGGTGAGGGTCGCCATGCGCAGCACCTCGGCCGGCGGGATGCCGGCACGCGCGTACAGCGCGAGCTCGTGGTGCAGCTCGTAGCCGGGCATCGAGTCGGTGCCGGGAATGATGGTCACCCCGGCGTCATGCATCGCCTTGAGGAGAGTGAGCATCGCCGGCAGTGCCTCGCGGTAGGCGGCTTCTTCGCCCTTAGGGACGACGAGCGCGCCGGACAGCAGCCCGCGCCGCACCTGCGGCGGCATGCGCGGCGCGACCGCCTCGAGCCCCGGAGTGAGGGCCGCCGGGTCGCCGCAGAACTGCGCCTCGAAGATGTTGACCGTCGGATCGAGCACGGTGTGGTGCCGGACGAGGTAGGCGATGAAATCCCGCGCCGGCGGCTTGTCGGGCGGGAAGTCGCGGGCATGCGCGGCCACCGCCGTGAAGCGGTTCATGTTGCGCGTCTCCTGCACCGCGGGATAGAGGAAGTCGAGCACGATGAAGTTGAGGTGCTGGATCTCGTCGGCGCCGGCGGCGACGAACTGCTCGGCGCTCATGAACGCCGGCACGTGGCCGCTGACCCGCAGCCCGCGCGCGTGCGCCTCGGCGGCGATCACCGGCACGATGGGTGGCGGCACCGAGGAGTAGATCTTGATCTGCCCGTAGCCGTGGTCGGCGTACCAGTCGACGTCCGCGATCGCCTGCGCCGCGGTGTCGATGCGCATCTTGGTCGGCCCGGCGTACGGGCCGGTGCCGTCGATGATGCCGGACTTCCACACGCGCGGGCCGAGCTCGGTGCCGGCATCGAAGCGCGCCACGCGCTCGAGGAACTCGTCGGTGTCGTTGGCCATGTCGCGCGCGCTGGTGACGCCGTTGACGAGGTCGAGCGCGCCGGTGTGGTCGCCGAAGTGCTGGTGGTTGTCCCACAGACCCGGCATGAGGAAGCGGCCGTGCGCGTCGATCACCTCGGCGCCGGGCCCGGCGGCGACATCGGCATCCGCCGCGACCCGCACGATGTGCGCACCGCGCACCAGCACGCTCGTGCCCGGCGTGACCGTCAGGTCGCGCGGGTCAAAGAGCCGCGCGTTGCGGATGAGGACGTCGCCCGCGGGCACGTGCGTCGTCTCGCGCGCCTGGCGTGCCGACCAGGCGGCGTTCCAGCGCGTCTGCAGCGCCTCGAGCTCGGGCAGCTGCGCGTGCAAAGCCGCGGGCAGCACCGAGAACCAGCCGGCGACCTGTGCGGCCGTCGCGCCGTCGCTCTCGAGCCAGATCAGGCTCGGGGAGAAATCGAGCCCGCTGACTGCATAGAGCATCATCGGGCCATGCGGCCCGCGCGCGTGGGCCGCGTCCTCCGCGGACAGCTCGACCTTCTCGAGGGTCGCCTCGCCCGCGGGCAGGAGCGCGAGCCGCTGCCCCGGAGCCTTGAGAAGCGCGCGCGCCAGTACGCCGAAGATCTCGGGCGGTGCATTCACGGGTACGTAGAACGCCTCGCCGGTGACTGCTGCGCTGCCGTGCTCGGAGCGGTTGCTCCAGGAGGCCTTGCCGGCCGCGAGCCGGAAGGTCTCGGTGACCGGCGCTTTCATGTAGTCGTTGCCGCGAGCGTCGAACTCGGTGAGGACGCCTGCGGCATCGAGCTTCCAGGTGGCGACGATATGGTCGCCGCGGCCGCGGTCGTTGAACGAATACTCCGCGTGCGTGACGCCATCGCTCCCGGTGCTGAGCTTCTGCTCACCGGAGACGTTACCGAGGATCACGATCTCGTCCTGGCGGGCGCTCCCGGCGGCCGCCAGGGCGGCGGGAGCCGCGGCTGCGGCCGCGAGGAGCGAGGCGGCCAGCGGCGCGAGGCGCGGCGGCATGCTTCTCATCATCAGAACATCTCCGATGGCCCGGGTGTCTTGATATCGACCTTGGTGCGCGAGGGGATGTGCTCGCCGGTGATCATGTCCTCGTAGGTCTGCCCCGGTCCCACCATCGGATAGACGCCGGCGTCGGGGTCGATCATCACCTCGAGGAAGGCCGGCCCCTCGAAGCGGACGAACTCGCCGATGACGCGCGGCACGTCCGCCTTGTGCTCGAGCCGCACCGCGTAGCGGAAGCCGTCGGCCTGGGCGGCGCGGATGAAGTCCTTCTTGTGCAGTGACTTGTCGCTCGCCGACAGCCGCCCCTTGAAGAACAGCTTCTGCCACTGCTTGACCATGCCGTCGCCGAAGTTGTTGAGGACCATCACCTTGACCGGCAGGTCGTAGGTGGTCGCGGTCTCGAGCTCGCCGATGTTCATGCGGATGCTCGAGTCGCCGTCGATGTCGATCACCAGCCGTTTCGGTTGCGCGATCTGCGCGCCGATGGCCGCGGGCAGGCCGAAGCCCATCGTGCCCATGCTGCCGGAGGTGAGCCACAGGCGCGGGCCGGCGAAATCGCAGTACTGCGCCGCCCACATCTGGTGCTGGCCGACCCCGGTCGAGATGATCGCCTCGCCGCGCGTGTGGCGGTTGAGCTCCTCGAGCACGTAGTAGGGCTGGATCAGCGGGCTCGCGCGGTCGTAGTTCATGGCGTAGCGGCGCTTGAGCTCGGCGAGCTCGGCATGCCACGCGCCGAAGTCGCGCCGGAACTCGACCTGCCGGCCGTGCGCGGTGAGCGCCTCGAGCGCCTGCGCCACGAGCCCCACGTGGCTCCACTGCACGCGCTTCACCTTGTTGACCTCGGCGCGGTCCACGTCGAGGTGCGCGATCCGTCTGGCGTTGCGCGCAAACTTGTCGGGCACGCCCGCCACCCGGTCGTCGAAGCGCGCGCCCACGGCGATGAGGAAGTCGCAGTCGTCGACCGCGTAGTTGGCGAAGGCGGCGCCGTGCATCCCGAGCATGCGCAGCGCGAGCGGCGCGCGGGTATCGAACGAGCCGATGCCCATCAGGGTGGTCACCACCGGCACGCCGAAGGCGCTCGCGAACTCACTGAGTGCCGTCGCGGCGTTGCCGTTGATCACTCCGCCGCCGGCGTAGATCAGGGGGCGCTGCGCCTCGGCGAGCATGGCGAAAAAGCGCCCGGCCGCGGCCGCATCGAGCGAGGAGCGGGTGAGCTCCTCGAGCCGCCGGCGGTAGCCGGGGATCGGCAGCAGCCCCTCTCCGCGGAAAGGGCCTTCCCAGTTCTGGACGTCCTTCGGGATGTCGACGACCACGGGTCCGGGGCGTCCCGTGCGGGCGATCTCAAAGGCCGTCCGCACCGTCGCCTCGAGCTTCTCCGGCTCCGTGACGAGGAAAATATGCTTTGCGACCGACCCCATGACGGCGGGTACGGGCGCCTCCTGGAAGGCATCCGTCCCGATCGCTGCCCGGGGCACTTGACCACATATCACAACAATCGGAACGGAATCCGCCATGCAATCGCGCACTGGTGTAACAGTGTTCGTGGCACCCGGCCCGGAGGTCACGATGCACACCCCCACCCGGCCGCTCGCACGCGCATAGCCCGCCGCCATGAAGCCGGCCCCCTGCTCGTTGGCAGGAACGATGAGCGGAATCTGCGGCCGGCCCGCCTGGGCGCACTCCTCGTTGTAGAGGAATACGGCGTCGTAGGTCGGCAGGATTGCCCCGCCGCTATAGCCGAAGATCGCCGTAACCCCCTCGTCGGCGAGCACCTGCATGATCATGCGCGCGCCGCTCATGCGCACCCCCGCCAGGGGGTGGGCCGGCATACGGCGCGCAGCGCCAGGCTCGCTCGGGGACGCGCTCATGGACGGGTCTTGCGAAACCTCTTGGAGGAGTGGGACAGCGACAGAACTTTTGAGCCTAACAGCTTGGGTTCGTGGTGCAAACCGGTCCCGATCCTTTATTCTGAACGGCCTGCTCCTGCCACCGAGGCCAAGCCCCCGCGAGCCGCGCGCCGGCCGCGTATCCGCCCCCGACATGCGTCACATCATCGCAATACTGCTGCAGAACGAAGCCGGGGCCCTTACCCGCGTGGCGGGCCTGTTCTCCACCCGCGGCTACAACATCGAGTCGCTGTCGGTGGCTCCCACCGACGACCCCACCGTCTCGCGCCTCACCCTCGTCACCCGCGGCTCGGATGCGGTCATTCAGCAGATCGTCAATCAGCTGAACAAGCTGGTCGACGTCGTGAACGTGCTCGACATGACCCGCGGCCAGCACCTCGAGCGGGAGCTGGTGCTGCTCAAGCTGCGCGTCGACCCGCGCCATACCGACACGGTGCGCGGGCTCGTGGTGCGTAGCGGCGGCCGCGTGCTCGATCCGGCCACCGAGGGCTTCATCGTGGAGCTGACCGCGAGCGAGGCCGAGATCAACAGCTTCATCGCGGACCTGGCCCACGGCGCGCAGCTGCTCGAAGTGGTGCGCAGCGGCGCCCTCGGCATTCCGCGCACGGCTCGGGCGCTGCGGGCCGCGCCGCCGGCGACGGCCGGCGCTTAGGGCGCGGGCGCTTGCGCGCCAGAGCGGTCCGCGGAGTAATGTCCGCCGGAATCGCTTCCTGCGATTCCGGCCAATTTAAAAATTAAAGCGTCAGCACCGTCGAGCCCGTGGTGCGCCGGCCCTCGAGATCGCGGTGCGCCTCGGCCGCCTCCCGCAGCGGGTATTTCTGGCCGATCAGGATCCGCACCTTGCGCGTGCGCACCGCGGCAAACAGCTCGCGCGCTGCGGACTCGAGCTCGGTACGCGTGCCGATGTAGTGGAACAGCGTCGGGCGCGTCAGAAAGAGCGAGCCGCGCTTGGAGAGCTCGAGCGGGGCGATCGGCGGCACGGGCCCGGAGGCGTTGCCGAAGGTGACCATCATGCCGAGGCGTCGCAGACAGTCGAGCGATTCCATGAAGGTATCGCCGCCGACCGCGTCATAGACGACCGCGACGCCGACGCCTTTGGTGAGCGCCTTGACCCCGCCGACGAGCTCGTCGCGCCCGGAGATGAGCACATGATGGCAGCCGTGCCGCCGGGCGATCTCGGCCTTGGCATCGCTCCCCACCACGCCGATCACCTTCGCCCCGAGTGCGCGCGCCCACTGACACAGGATCAGCCCGACGCCCCCGGCCGCGGCGTGCACCAGGATCGGGTCGCCCCGCTGAACGCGATAGGTGCGGCGGATGAGGTACTGCGCCGTCAGGCCCTTGAGCATGAGAGCCGCGGCCTGCTCGTCGGAAATGCCGCGCGGCACCTTGACCAGCCGCTCGGCCGGCACGTTGCGCAGCTCGCTGTAGGCGCCGGGGCTCGGCCAGACGTACGCGACCCGCTCGCCGATCCTGAAGCCGCGCACCCCGCGGCCGAGCGCGGTGATGACCCCGGCGGCCTCGCGACCGAGCCCGCTCGGGAGCGAGGCGACGGGATAGAGTCCGGTACGGTCGTAGACGTCGATGTAGTTGACGCCGATCGCGTGATGGCGCACCTGCGCCTCGCCGGGACCGGGCTTGACGGGGTCGACGTCCTCGACGCGCAGAACTTCGGGACCGCCGTACTCGTAGAAGCGTATCGCGGTGGGCATGGGTCGGTAAGGATAGCCCGCGCGGCGGCGGCCACCCAAGCCGCTCAGCAAAAGGGCACAAATCGGCGACTAAAGAGCCGCGTCGTCGGTCTCGCCGGTGCGGATGCGGATGACGCGGTTGATGTCGGTGATGAAGATCTTGCCGTCGCCGACCTTGCCGGTCTTGGCGGCCTTCATGATCGCCTCGATGACCTGATCGACCAGCTCGCTGCGCACGGCGACCTCGATACGGGTCTTCGGTACGAAGTCGACCACATACTCCGCGCCGCGATAGAGCTCGGTGTGACCCCGCTGGCGCCCGAAGCCCTTCACCTCGGTCACCGTCATTCCCGACACGCCGATGTCCGAGAGCGCCGCCCGCACGTCGTCGAGCTTGAAGGGCTTGATGATCGCGGTGATCAGTTTCATGGGGGTTCGGTCTCCATCGCCGGGTGCAGTGCCGTGAATTGTGCAGCTTTCATGCCATGGGCGAAATCGGCGCCGCGACCGCGGCGGGCAGCACCGCCCGGGTGCCGCCGCCTGCCGCGCCTGCACCATCACGGAGCAGCGGTGCGCGCCGAGCGCCCCGCGCTGGTGCGCCAGACCGGCGCGCTCCTGGGATATTCTTCGCGCCGATGTACGAGCGGATCGTGATCGTCGGAGCGGGCCAGGCGGCGGCGCAGGCGGTCGATACACTACGCCGCAGAGGCTTCGCGGGGAAGCTGACGCTGCTCGGTGAGGAGCCCTGGCCGCCCTACCAGCGCCCGCCGCTCTCGAAGAAGTACCTTGCCGGCGCGCTCGAGCGCGAGCGGCTGCTGATCCGGCCCGCGAGCTTCTACGCCGATCACGCCGTGACGACCCACTTCGGCCGGCGGGTCACCGACGTCGCCCCGCGCGAGCGGCAGGTGCGCCTCGATGACGGGGTGGTCGTGCCCTTCGACGCTCTCATGCTCGCCACCGGCAGCCGGCCGCGCCGGCTGCCCGTTCCCGGCGCCGACCTCCAGGGCGTGCATTACCTGCGCACCATCGCCGACGCCGATCGCATCCGCGCCGCTCTCGCAGACGGCGGACGGCTGCTGATCGTGGGCGGCGGCTACATCGGACTCGAGGTCGCGGCCACCGGGCGCGAGCTCGGCGCGGAGGTGACGGTGCTCGAGATGGCGGAGCGCGTCATGAACCGCGTCACCTGCGCGGAGGTCTCGGCCTTCTACGAGGCCGAGCACGCGCGCCACGGTGTGCGTATCCGCTGCAACGAGCGCGTGCGCGCCCTGCACGGCGACGCGCGCACCGGGCGCGTCAGGAGCGTCCTCACCGAGGAAGGCGGCGAGTATCCCGCAGACGCCGTGCTCATCGGCGTGGGCGTCGCGCCCGCGGACGAGCTCGCTCGCGCCGCCGGACTCGAGTGCGAGAACGGGGTCGTGACGGAGGCGCATTGCCGCACCTCGCACGAGGCGATCTACGCCGCCGGCGACTGCGCCAGCCACTTGAGCCGCCAATACGGCCGGCACCTGCGCCTCGAGTCGGTCGACAACGCCTTCGAGCAGGGCACGACGGTGGCGCTCAACCTCATGGGCAACGAGACTCTGCACGACAAGCTGCCGTGGTTCTGGTCGGATCAGTTCGATCTCAAGCTCGTCATCGTCGGCGTCGCACAGGGCTACGACACCGTGGTAATGCGCGGCGCGCCGGCATCACGCAGCTTCAGCGCCTGTTATCTGCGCGGCGGAGAGCTCGTCGCCATCGACACTGTCAACGCGCCGAAGGACCAGATGGCGGCGCGCAAGCTGATCGCCGCGCACGCGCGGCCGCATCCCGGGAGGCTGGCGGATCCCGCGATCGCGCTCAAGGACACGGTCTGACCCGCAGGCGCGCCGCTCAGAAGGTCCAGGTGAGGCCGCCCGTTACCATGTAGGGATTGCCGCCGAGTGCGGCAAAGCGCAGGTACTCGGCGCGCACCTCGATGTGGCGGAAGCGGTACATCACTCCGCCGCCGCCGGCGGCACCGACGCCGGTGCTGTCGACCGGCAGAGGATTCGAGAGCGGCGGACACACACCGCCCTGCGGGCAGGTGCCGACCAGCGTGGTCGCGGTGGTGTGGAGCTTCGCGAGCCCGGCCTTCATGTAGAAATCGACGATCGGCGTCGGCAGATAGAGAATGCCGAAGGCTCCCTCGCCCTTGCGGCTCGCGCTGTTGGTCAGCGGGACGTCGGAATTCTGGTAGGTGGACATCCCGGTCGAATGACCGAAGTCGAAGTACTGGAGCTCAGCCGACAGCTCGGGTATCGGACGCCAGCCGGCGATGACCGTGTAGGCGGAGCTATGGATGCCGAAGCCGCTCACGAGCCCGGTCGAGGCGTCGACCGTCGCCTTGCCGTAGGTGCCGCCGAAATAGAACCCGAGGAGGTCCTCCGCGCGTGCGCCGTGCGCCGCGCTCATCAGCAGCACCGCGCACGCGAGGCTCGCGCCCGCTCTCGATCGCCGCGCATCGCTGCGCCGCTC
>JASHQW010000054.1 GCA_030038875.1 Gammaproteobacteria bacterium
CTGGCCGCGGCCGCGCAGCCGTCGCTGAACGCGCTCATGGGCTCGGGCGCCCGTGCGGCCGCGGCGTTGCGCGCCGCGCTCTCGGAGGCGCTGCGCACCGGCAGCCCGCTCGCCGGACAGCTCGGTCCCCTGCTCGTGCCGCAGAGTGCGGCCGAGTACCGCGTCGCCGCCGCGGTCGGCGATTACACCGACTTCTACGCCTCGATCCATCACGCCACCGCCGTCGGACGGCTGTTTCGTCCCGACAACCCACTGCTGCCGAACTACAAGTGGGTACCGATCGCCTACCACGGCCGTGCCTCATCGCTGCGCGTCTCGGGCTTCGACGTCGCCCGGCCCACCGGACAGGTGCTGCCAGCGGGCGCGGCGCAGCCTGAGCTCGCCGCGACGCGTCGCCTGGATTACGAGCTCGAGGTGGGAGTCTTCATCGGCCGCGGCAACGAGCTCGGCAGACCCGTGCGGCTCGCGGAGGCCGAGAGCCACGTGTTCGGCCTCTGCCTGCTCAACGACTGGTCGGCCCGTGACATCCAGTCGTGGGAGTACCAGCCGCTCGGGCCGTTTCTCGCCAAGAACTTTGCGACCACCGTCTCGCCGTGGGTGGTGACGCTCGAGGCGCTCGCGCCCTTTCGTACCGCGTGGACGCGCCCGGCGGGCGAGCCGCCGCCGCTCGCCTATCTCGATGGCGCGGAGCTGCGCCGCGCGGGCGGCTTCGACCTCGAGCTCGAAGTCTCCCTCGAGACCGCGCGCATGCGCGCGGCCGGCCTTGCGCCGCAGCGCCTCAGCCGCGCGAACTTCCGCGACTCGTGGTGGACCGTGTCGCAGATGGTGACCCACCACACGGTCAACGGCTGCAATCTCGAGCCCGGCGATCTCCTCGGCAGCGGCACGCAGTCGGGACCCACGCCCGCGGAGGCCGGCTCGCTCCTCGAGCTGAGCGGCGGCGGCAAGCGCCCGATCACGCTCGCGGACGGGGAGCAGCGCACCTTTCTCGAGGATGGCGACCGCGTGATTTTTCGCGCCTGGTGCGAGCGGCCGCCCTTCAGGCGCATCGGTTTCGGCGAGCTCGCCGGCACCGTGCTGCCCGCCGGCGCGCCCGGATAGCAGAGCGCGCGGGTGAAGAGCTATCGGTACTACGACCTCATCCTCGGCGCCTACGTCTGCGTACTGCTATGCGCGAATCTGATCGGCGCCGCCAAGGTGTCGGTGGTCACGCTGCCGTGGCTCGGGCCGCGCACCTACATGGCCGGGGTGCTGTTCTTTCCGATCTCGTACCTCTTCGGCGACATCCTCACCGAGGTGTACGGCTACGCCCGCGACCGGCGCGCCGTCTGGAGCGGCTTTGCGGCGCTCGCCTTCGCGGCGCTCATGTCGGCGGTGATCGTGCACCTGCCGCCCGCCGACTTCTGGCGCAGCCGGCAGCCGGCCGTCGAGGCGATGTTCGGCAACACGCCGCGCATCATCTGCGCCTCGATCCTCGCCTTCTGGTGCGGTTCGTTCGTCAACAGCTACGTACTGGCGAAGATGAAGATCTGGACGCGCGGCCGCTGGCTGTGGACGCGCCTCATCGGCTCGACGGTGTGCGGGGAGCTCGTTGATACGGCGCTGTTCTATTCGATCGCGTTCGCAGGGCTCTGGGCGGTGAGCGATCTGGTGTCAGTGGCGCTCGATCAGTACGTGCTGAAGTCGCTGTGGGAGGTGATCGCGACGCCCGTCACCTACCGGATCGTCGCCTTCCTCAAGCGCGCCGAGCAGGAGGATTACTACGATCTCCATACGAACTTCACGCCCTTCTCGCTCAAGGCCTGAGGGCGCGGCCGCGCCGCGCGATTCGCCCTCAGCAAGTATCGGGTCGCCGGACCGGAGCGCGCTCCCTACGCTCCGCCCGGTGATGGTGCGAAGTTGCGGCTTACTTGCCGATCTGCCCGCTGACCTGGTTTTCCTGCTGGTTGAGCGACTTCTGCTCGGCCTTGGTGATGTGGCCGCCGTTGGTGCTCGCCATGGTGCGCTCTTCCTGGCGAATCGCATGATCCTCGCTGTGCAGCTGCTTGCCCTGCGCCTTGGAGATCTGGCCGGACTTCTCCTCGTTGTTGATGCGCTTGTTCTGGTTCTTGAGCCGGCTGTTGACCTGGGTGCGACGCGGATGGTCCTTCTGCCACTGGGTCTCGTCGGCCAGCGCCGGAGTGGCGAGCGCGCCGAGCGTCACGGCAACGATCGCAGTCAGCAGAACGCCACGAATGGACTTCGTCATGGACATATCCTCCTCAGCAAGTTGGTTGAGCGGTCGTATTCAGCCGGAACGCCGGCTTCCTGGGCGTTAACAACGTCGCAGCTTCGGGGGAGCTGACGTTTGTTACGCAAAGTTAACGATCGATACTGTGTGATGCAGTTCACAACACGAGCGATCCTCCTCGTCGTCCTCGCGCTGATCGCGAGCACGCCGGCGACGGCCGACGAGGCGCCGTCCGCGCCCGAGCGGGAGTCGCTCGCCGATGCCTGGTGGACCGGGCCACTGCTCGCGCCCAACGCCTCGACCTTTCCGGCGGGGCATGCGCTGGTCGAAAGCTACGTTTTCGACGTGAACAACAACGGCCAGTACGACACGAGCGGCAGGCACGGGCCGGCCGCGGGGGGACACGAGCTCGGATCGCTCACCTATCTCATCTACGGACTCACCGATCGCGTGTCGCTCGGCCTGCTGCCGCGTTTTTTCTACGACGAGCCGCCGGGGGCCCCCAACAGCTCCTCGCCCGACCTCGGCGATCTCGGCGCCCAGGTGCAGGTCGGGTTGACGAGCTTTCACGAGGGCAGCTCCGTGCCGGCGACCTCGCTGGTGCTCGGCGAGACCTTCCCGACCGGACGCTACGATCGCCTGACGAATCCCGCCGACGCACTCGGCGTTGGGGTCTACAGCACCGCCTTCTCGTGGTATTCGCAGGACTACCTATGGCTTCCGAACGGGCGCATTCTGCGGGTGCGCCTCGACCTGACCTACGCGATCTCGAGCTCAGCGAGCGTCGTCGACCAGAGCGCCTATGGAACCCCGAGTGGTTTTCGCGGCCGCGCGTATCCCGGCGATTCCTTCACCGCCGATGCGGCTGCCGAGTACAGCCTCACGCGCAACTGGGTGCTGGCGACCGATCTGGTGTGGGTGCACGACTCAAGCACACGGCTGACCGGCAGCGAGCCGGGGCTGGGCGGCTCCGCCCTGGTCGATACGCAGTCGGGCTCGAGTGAGTATCTCGCGGTGGCGCCCGCCCTCGAGTACAACTTCAGCGCCCGGGTAGGGGTCATCTTCGGCGCCCGGATCTTCGTCGCCGGTCGCAATATCGGCTCGAGCGTCACCACCGCGGCGGCGATCAATATGGTGTTCTGAAAGCTGAACGGCAGATTAAAACGCGCACCCCCTGAGCCCTCGTTTTACGGGGTGCCGCGCCCCGCCGTATGAGGGCGCCTTGGGAACGGGCTGCCCCAACCCTATTCTGACAAACGGTCAACGACGGATCAGGTGACTGCGTTTTAATGGACGTAGCTTGAACAAGCCCAGGGACCAGGAGTCTAATTTGGGCAGAAAGAAACCGAGGTGATGGCTGTGAAAACGCTAGGCGCACGACCTCTTGTCAGGACGCTGGGTGCCCTGCTGCTGGGTATCGCGGTGGCAGGTGTGCCGGCGATGAGTTATGCACAGCACGGTGGCTTCGGCGGGGGGGGCCATGGCGGTGGGGGTGGCGCTCACTTCTCCGGCGGCGGCCATTTCAGTGGCGGCGGGCACCTCGCCGGCGCCCACTTCGGCGGCGGCTACTACGGCGGCTCGCACTACGCGGGGCGCGCGGTCGTCGGCGGTTACGCCGGGGGAGCGCATTACGCGGGCACGCGCGGCTACTACAGCGGCGCTCACTACGCGGCCGGCGCCGGCCGGTTTGCGGGCGGGCGCGTCTTCTACCCTGGCCGCGGCTACTATCCGGGCCGCTATTGGGGCGGCGGCTACTGGGGCGGCATTTTCTGGCCGCACGCCTACTTCTATCCGGGATTCGCGTGGTTCCTGCCGTTCCTTCCCTTCGGGTATGCGACGTTCTGGTGGGGCGGCATTCCGTATTACTACGTGAACGACCTCTACTACACCTATAGCCCGACGGATAACGGCTACGTGGCGACCGAGCCGCCGCCGGCGGCGGGCGATGCCGGCGCGGCGGGCACGGCCGGGGCGTACGGCGCGCCGGGTGCGCCGAGCACCGACCTCTACCTCTATCCGCGCAACGGACAGAGCGACCAGCAGATGGCGAACGACCGCTACGAATGCCACAGCTGGGCGGTGGGTCAGACCGGATTCGACCCGACACGCGGCGGACAGCAGTCCGGCAATCCCGACGACTATCGGCGCGCGATGATTTCCTGCCTCGATGCGCGCGGCTACAGCGCGCGGTGACCGCTGATTCTCAGTTACCCACCAGCACTGGATTGGCGAAGGTTCCGGGCGAGCTGGCGTTCTGCAGCATGACGGTCGCGCTCGTGCCGTCCGCGACCGCGATGTCGGGATGGCCGTCGCCGTTCAAGTCGCCGATCGCGACGCTCAAAGGCTGGCCGAATCCAGGGTAGCTCGTCGCCGTGCCAAAGGTCCCGGGCGCCGCGGGGCTCGGGTTCTGCAGCAGCACGGATACCGCGCCGGTCGGAAAAGGCGCGAGGCTGGCCACCACCAGATCCGGGCGTCCGTCGCCGTTCAGGTCGCCGACCGCGACGTCCACGGCACCCGGCGGCGTTGCATAAGTGACCGGGGCGAGGAAGGTGCCGGGATTGGCGGCGTCCTGCAGCAGCACCGAGACACCGGCCATCCCGGTGCCATCGGATCCCGGTCCGTAGTCGGCGACCACGAGGTCCGGCAGGCCATCCCCGTTCACGTCCGCGATCCTGACCGCCTGAGGCTGCGCGCCCGCGGCGAAGGTCACCGGAGCTGCGAACGCGACCGGGCCGGTCGAGGTTTCCACGAAGACGTAGACGGCGCCGTTGTTGCCGTTGATGTCGTAGGTCGCGGCGACGACGGCGACCTTGCCGTTGCCGATGCTGCCGATCGCGACGGACGGGGTGAAGTTGTTGGTCGCGAGCATGATGGGTGCCAGGAACTGGCCTGGATTGGCCGCATCGTGCACCAGGATGATCGCGTTGCCCGAGGGGCTGTTGTCCGCCAGCGCGAGATCGAGGTTGGCGCCGCTGCCGGTGAGGTCCCCGGCGACGACCTGATTCGGCTGGCCGCCGGTCGCGATGTTGACCGCCGGCATGAAGGTGCCGGGGATCGTGCCGTGCATGAAGACCGAGATGCTTCCCGAGCCCGAGTTGGAAACGACGAGGTCGAGATGGCCCGATCCCGTGAGATCCGTGACGGCTATCCCTGAGGGGTCGGTCCCGGTGGTGGAGTACTGCACGCCGGCATCGAAGGTGCCCGGCGAGCTCTTGTTGCCGAGGATGACGTTGGCGAAGCCGGGATTGTTGATGAGCCCCTGCTCGATGGTCGTGGCGACCAGGAGGTCGGGCACGCCGTCGCCGTTGACGTCGGCAATGGCGATCGAGTTGGGAACGTTGACCGCGGGCTGCGGGGTGATCGCGCATCCGTAGTCGCAGTAGTCGTTCCCGTAGCCACCGCAGCTCGCGAGGGCGAGCGTGAGGACGGCGGCGCCGGCGCATAGCCGCAGGCGGCGCGGCGCGGCGCTGGTCACGAAAACCTGAGATTTCACGTGCGTTCCTCCGTGCAAAAACGCCCGTAACGCGGCTAACGCGCCCGGGATCGCGGGGTTGACGCCCCAAGCGTTAAGGCGTTCCCCCCGACAGCGTACACTGCCCCCGGCGCGGCGGGCAGAACGTGAAGCAAGTGGCAGATTCTAGAACAGTCTTTCTTTTCGACGTGGATAACACACTGCTCGACAACGATGCCGTACAGGCCGACCTGAGCGCGCATCTCGAGCGTGAGTTCGGCCGCGCCAGCCGCGACCGCTACTGGGCGTTGTTCGAGGAGCTGCGCGTCGAGCTGGGCTATGCGGACTATCTCGGTGCCCTGCAGCGCTACCGCCTGGAGAACCTCGATGATCCGCAGCTGCTGCAGGTGTCCTCGTTTCTCGTCGACTACCCGTTTGCCGAGCGGCTGTATCCCGGGGCGCTGGCGGCGCTGGCGCGCTGCGGGCGCCTCGGGCAGACCGTCATCCTCTCGGACGGGGACGTGGTGTTCCAACCGCGCAAGGTGCAGCGCTCGGGACTCTGGGCTGCCGTTTCGGGCCGGGTGCTCATCTATCTGCACAAGGAGCAGATGCTGCGCGCGGTCGCGCAGCGCTATCGCGCCGCGCACTACGTGATGATCGATGACAAGTTGCGCATACTCACGGCTATGAAGAGCGTCTGGGGACCTGAGCTGACGACAATCCTCGCGCGCCAGGGGCACTATGCGCTCGACCCGCGGGAGCTCGCGGCATATCCGCCCGCGGACTTCAGCGTGCGACGCATCGGCGAGCTGGCCGAATGCGATGAAGCGTGGCTCGAGGGGATGACATGACGGCGAACCCGTGGCTTCAGGGACTCAGGGACGCGAGCGCGGCGCTGCAGACGGTGCTCGGCGCGCTGCTCGAGGCCGAACGGCGTTTCGCGCCCTTTGCCTCGCCGCTCGAGCGGCTCAGGCACATCACCACCGACCCGGCCTGGGCCTGGCTGCAGCCGCTCTACGGCTTGATCGCCGACGTCGACCACGCACTCGCGGTGGCGCGCGATCTGCCGGAGAGCGAAGCCGCGGCGATCGGCGCGCACGCGCGCGAGCTCCTGACGGGCGGCGGTGGACCCGCCGAGCAGCGGTTCCTCGAGTATTACCGCGGCATGCTGCAGACCGATCCCGCGATCGCCATGGCGCATGCGGCCGCGTTGCGCGCGCTCCAGGCGCTGCCGCCTGAGGCGGGCGACCCGGCCGAGCGGCTGCACGCGCGGCATCAGTGGAATGAGCGTCGGCGCTTCCTGCGCATGGGACCGCGCGGGCGGGGCACGTCATAGCGCGCCGCGTCGCTGCCGCAGCGCGCGCCGTGGGCTCGCCCATCGCGGCCACGGGCGCGGCCGGCGGACTCGCGCTCGCTCTCCTCGGCGGGTGAGGTCGGATCACAGCGAGCTGCGGTCCAGCCGGATCTGCAGCTCGCGCATGCGGTAGTCGACGATCAGCACGTCGAAGGATCCGAGCAGATCCATGCCGAGCAGCAGCACCGGCTTGTCGGTCATGTGCCAGTGCTGGAACAGGTACATGTCGCCGAAAATGATGTGCACGCCGCTGATCGTGAGGCCGCCCATCTCGATCTCGGGCGCGGGCACGTTCTCGCCGGTCTGCACGTCGAGCGTCACGCCTTCGATCTGTGCGCGCTTGGCATCGCGCGGCGGATGACGCATGAGCGCGTCCTTCAGCGGCAGATTGCCGACGGTTCCCTGCGCGCCGGTGTCGATGATGGCCTTGCAGTGGATGCCGCCCACCTTGACGTCGGCGAGCAGCAGGCCGCCCTCGACGACCTTGAGCCGCACGACGCTGAAGCCGACGTGTGCGGGCTCGCCGTGCGAGGTGGAGATCTCCAGACGGTCGTGACTGAAATCGGCGAGGATGCGCTTGCCCGCCAGGCCCTCGTTACCGAGCACGCCCTGTGCGCCCCCGAACACGTCCGCCACGACCGGCAGCGTGGTCGGGCCGAGGAGGAGGTCGCCGACCTCCATACGGTCGACGCTGATGGTGGGGACCACCGCGGATCCCGTGAAGCCGGTGACCACGGTGGCGGTGGCGGCGCCCGGTGAGCCGAGCGCCGCGGCGGTCGAGGGGATGACTGCCGAGTGATTCGCGCCGGTGTCGAGCACCAGGCGGAAGGGCCCCTTGCCATCGATCAGCACGGGCGCCCAGATGCGCCCGATCCGGTCGCGAGTCGTCTTCGCCACGAAGCGCGGCTCCGGCGCCTGCACGACGATTTCAGAGAGCGGCGGCTCGGCTGTTCCGCCCGCAGGGGCGGGCGGCGAGGATGTAGGGGCCGGCAGCGCCGCCGCCGCCGCGGGAGAAGCGGCCTGAGGAGCCGGTGAGGGCGCCGCCTCCAGTGCACGCGTCTGGGCAAGGCCGGCCGCCAGGGCGAGCGCCACGAGCCAGGGACGAATTCCGTTCACGCCAGCCAGTAGATCACGGTGCGGTGGCCACCTCCAGCGGTCGGCGCAACGCTTCGCCGCAGGCGCGGCGCGCCGCGGCGTGCCCGGCTCGGTTGCGCTCGCCCGGACGCGTGATCATTGTCGCAGAATACAGCGAATCGGCGCCGCGCCAGGCGATTACAATCCTCCACCGGGCCTCCGACGCAGCCCGTGCTTTCGGGCCGCGCCGGGGCCAGGCAATACTTTGCCCAGGCACACCGTGGGCCGCAGGAGCTTCAGTCACATGAGCCGAGTCCGATGAGCCGAACCGCATGAGTCGAGCCGAGTCGCTCACTCACCTCGACCGGCTCGAAGCCGAGAGCATCCACATCTTTCGGGAAGTGATCGCCGAGTGCGACAAGCCCGTGATGCTCTACTCCATCGGCAAGGACAGCGCCGTGATGCTGCACCTGGCGGTCAAGGCGTTCTACCCGGCTACCCCGCCGTTTCCGCTGCTGCACGTCGATACGACCTGGAAGTTCCGCGCCATGTACGAGTTTCGCGACGCGGTCGCGAAGCGCTTGGGGCTGGAGCTGATCGTGTACGTGAACCAGGAGGGGCTCGCCCGCGGGATCAACCCGTTCACGCACGGCTCGCGCCTTCACACCGACGTGATGAAGACGCAGGCGCTCCGCCAGGCGCTCGACGCCCACGGCTTCGATGCCGCCTTCGGCGGTGCACGCCGCGACGAGGAGAAAAGCCGCGCCAAGGAGCGCATCTTCTCGTTTCGCTCGGCGCAGCACCGCTGGGATCCGCGTCAGCAGCGCCCCGAGCTCTGGTCGCTCTACAACGCGCGCCACCGTCCGGGCGAGAGCGTGCGGGTGTTTCCGCTCTCGAACTGGACCGAGCTCGACGTCTGGCAGTACATCTGGCGCGAGAACATTGCCATCGTGCCGCTCTACCTCGCCGCCCCGCGTCCGGTGGTCGAGCGCGACGGCGCCCTCATCATGGTGGACGATGAACGACTGCCGCTCAGGGAAGGCGAGCGGCCGGTGCTGAAGAAGGTCCGCTTCCGCACGCTCGGCTGCTATCCCCTCACCGGTGCAATCGAGAGCAACGCGGACACGGTCGAGGGCGTCATCGCCGAGATGCTCGCGGCGCGGACCTCGGAGCGCGAGGGACGCGTCATCGATCGCGACACAGCCGGCTCCATGGAGATCAAGAAGCTGGAGGGCTATTTCTGATGGCGCGACGCCCCGGAGCGGCCGTGGTACGCGACGTCGGCGCCTATCTCAAGGCGCACGACCATATGAGCCTGCTGCGCTTCATCACCTGCGGCTCGGTCGATGACGGCAAGTCGACCCTCATCGGGCGGCTGCTGTACGAGTCCAAGGCGATCTTCGACGACCAGCTCGCCGCGCTCGATGAGGATACGAAGAGATTCGGCACACGCGGTGCCGAGCTCGATCTGGCGCTGCTCGTCGATGGGCTCACGGCCGAGCGCGAGCAGGGCATCACGATCGACGTCGCCTACCGCTACTTCGCCACGCCGAAACGCAAGTTCATCGTCGCCGACACCCCCGGACACGAGCAGTACACGCGCAACATGGTGACCGGCGCCTCGAACGCCGACCTCGCGGTCATCCTGGTCGATGCGAGGAAAGGCGTGCTTACCCAGACGCGGCGCCACAGCTACCTCGCGCGCCTGCTCGGCATCTCGCAGGTGGTGCTCGCCGTCAATAAGATGGACCTGGTGGGCTACGGGCGCGCGGTCTTCGAGGGCGTAGTGGCGGAGTACCGCGCCTTCGGCGCGCAGATCGCCCTCACGGAGATCACGCCGATCCCCATCTCGGCGGTCTACGGCGACAACGTCACGCGGCACGGTGCGAATATGCCGTGGTTCGCGGGCCCGACGCTCATCGAGCACCTCGAGAGCGTCGAGGTGGAGGCGCGGCTCGCCGCTCAGCCGTTTCGCTTGCCCGTGCAATGGGTGAACCGGCCGAACGGGGACTTCCGCGGCTTCTGCGGCCGGATCGTCAGCGGCAGCGTCCGGCCGGGCGACCGGGTGCGGATCCTCCCCGCGGGGCGCGAGGCGAGCATCGCGCGTATCGTGACCGCGGACGGTGATCTCGAGGCCGCCGTCGCCGGCCAATCGGTCACGCTCACGCTCGGCTCCGAGATCGACGTCGGCCGGGGCGACGTCATCGCCGCCGCCGATGCGGCGCCGCAGGTCGCCAGTCAGTTCGAGGCCACCCTCGTGTGGCTCGCGGATGAGCCGATGCTGCAGGGGCGCGCGTATCTCATGAAGGCGGGTGCCCGGACGGTATCGGCCACGGTGACGCCGCTCAAGCACAAGATCAACGTCAATACGCTCGAGCACACGGCGGCCGAACGCCTCGAGCTCAACGACATCGGCGTGTGCGAGCTCGAGCTCGACCAGCCGATCGCCTTCGAGCCCTACGAGGAGAATCGCGCCCTCGGCGGCTTCATCCTCATCGACCGCATCAGCAACGGCACCGTGGGTGCGGGCCTCATCCATTTCGCGCTGCGCCGTTCGCAGAACGTCCACTGGCAGGCACTGGACGTCGACAAGAAGCTGCGCGCCCGGCAGAAAGGGCAGAGGGCCTGCGTGCTGTGGCTCACGGGACTCTCGGGCGCCGGCAAGTCGACCATCGCCAACCGCATCGAGAAGCAGCTCGCGGCCGAGGGCCGCCACACCTACCTGCTCGACGGCGACAACGTGCGCCACGGCCTCAACAAGGACTTAGGGTTCGCGGCCCAGGATCGCGTCGAGAATATCCGCCGTGTCGCCGAGGTCGCGCGCCTCATGGTCGATGCGGGGCTCATCGTGCTGGTGTCCTTCATCTCGCCGTTCCGCGCCGAGCGGCGCATGGCGCGAGCCCTGTTCGAGCCCGGGGAGTTCTTCGAGGTGTTCGTCGATACGCCGCTCCCCGTGGCCGAAGGCCGCGATACCAAGGGGCTCTATCGCAAGGCGCGCCGCGGGGAGCTGAAGAACTTCACCGGCATCGACTCTCCTTATGAGACGCCGGAGCGTCCCGAGATCCGCATCGACACGACGAGGCTCAGCGCCGAGGAGGCCGCCGCGCTCGTGATGTCGCAGCTCAAGGCGGCAGGAGTGACCGGGCCCGCATGAGCGAGGCGCTTCGCTCCCTCGCCGGGCGCGTGGCCGCGATCGCGCGGGCGGCCGGCCGCGAGATCCTCGAGGTCTACGCGCAGGTCGAGACTGCGCGCACGCTGAAAGAGGACGATTCGCCGCTCACGGCCGCGGACCTGCGCTCGCACGCGCTGATCGCAAATGCGCTCGCAGCGCTCACGCCCGGCGTGCCGGTATTGTCGGAGGAGGCGGCCCGGCCGCCGTACACCGAGCGCTCGCGCTGGACGCGCCACTGGCTGGTGGATCCGCTCGATGGCACACGCGAGTTTCTCTCGCGCAACGGCGAGTTCACGGTCAACATCGCGCTCATCGAGGCGCACGCGCCGGTGCTCGGCGTCGTGCACGTGCCGGTGAGCGACACGACCTACCGCGGCATTCCGGGAGAGGGCGCCTGGCGTGAGGTGGGGAGCGGGCCGGCTGAGGCGCTGCACGTGGCAACGCGCGCCGCGGAGCCGGTGCGGGTCGTCGGCAGCCGTTCCCATCGCGGCGACTCGCTCGCAGGGTTCCTCGCACGGCTCGGCCGGCACGAGCTCAAGGCCGTCGGCAGCTCGCTCAAGTTCTGCATGATCGCCGCAGGCGCCGCCGACGTTTACCCGCGTCTCGGGCCAACCAGCGAGTGGGATACGGCGGCGGGGCAGGCGATCGCAGTCGCGGCCGGCGGGGTGGTAGTCGAGCTCGACGGGCAGCCGCTCCGGTACAACACGCGCGAAGGGCTCCTCAACCCGTTCTTCGTCGTCTACGGCGACCGGCGGCGCGACTGGCTGGCGCTGCTCAAAACTTGAACGTCGAGAGCAGGAGGCTCGTCTCGGTCTGCGAGATTCCCTCGATCAGGCGGATGCGCGCCAGCGCGCGATCGAAACCCTCGAGACTGTCGGCGCGCAGCTCCGCGACGATGTCCCACCGGCCGTTGGTGCTGTAGAGCGCCGCCACGGCCGGCTCGCCGCGCAGCGCGCGGATGACGGCGTCGACCTGGTTGCCTTCGACCGCGACGGTCATGAAGGCGCGCATGCGCTGCTCCTCGACGTCGGGCTTCAAGCGCACCGTGTAGCCGACGATGGTGCCGCTTGCGGTGAGCCGCGCCATGCGGTTCTGCACGGTCCCCCGCGCGACCCCGAGGGTCTTTGCGAGCGATGCCACCGAGGCACGGGCGTCGTTGCGCAGGAGCCCGATGAGCTGCCGGTCGACGTCATCCATTGGCTTCAATATAGCACATTTCGCCAATTCTTTGTGTCTTTATGATCATCAGGATACAAGTTATGTACAGAGTTCTGTCTTTCTTTTGGCTCTGCCCGGCCCGACCATGATCGAAACGGTTGGAGATCAGTCATGGTGGATTTCATCGGTATCGAGCGCATCCAAGAGCTCGTGTCCCGCCGGGGCACGGCGCGTTTCATCGAGGAGCTCGCGCGCGAGATCGAGAGCGACTTCCTGCGCTGGAGCGAGTTTGAGAAGTCGCCCCGTCATGCGAGCCACTCGGGCGTCGGGGTGATCGAGCTCATGCCCGCCTCCGACGGGCGGCTCTATGCCTTCAAGTACGTGAACGGCCACCCGAAGAACACGGCGGTGGGACTGCTCACCGTGACCGCGTTCGGCGTGCTCGCCGATGTCCAGACGGGCTATCCGCTGCTGCTGTCGGAGCTGACGCTCACGACGGCACTGCGTACCGCAGCTGCCTCGGCGCTCGCGGCGCGCCGCATGGCCCGTCCCGGCAGCCGTGTGATGGCGCTGATCGGCAACGGTGCGCAGAGCGAGTTCCAGACGATCGCGTTCCACCACCTGCTCGGCATTCGCGAGCTGCATCTCTACGACACCGATGCGCAGGCCACCGACAAGCTGGTGCGCAATCTGGCTGCGCTGCGCCTGCCCGGCCTGGAAGTGCACCGCTCAGGCTCGACGGCGGCGGCGGTGGCGGGCGCCGACATCGTCACGACCGTGACCGCGGACAAGCGCAACGCCACGATCCTGACACCGTCGATGATCGCTCCGGGGATGCACTTGAACGCCGTGGGCGGCGACTGCCCCGGCAAGACCGAGCTGCACGCCGACATCCTGCGCCGGCCCGACGTGCGCGTGGTGGTCGAGTTCGAGCCGCAGTCGCGCATCGAGGGCGAGATTCAGCAGCTGCCGGCCGATTTCCCGGTCACCGAGCTCGCCGAGGTGCTCGCGGGGCGAGCGCCGGGCCGCGGGAGCGAGCGCGAGGTGACCATTTTCGACTCGGTCGGCTTCGCGCTCGAGGATTTCTCGGCGCTCCGTTACCTCATGCGCATTCACCAGGGGGAGCGCGGCGGCGAGCGGCAGATCGACCTGGTGCCCGATCTGGAGGATCCCAAGGACCTGTTCGGCCTGCTGGCCGAGGGGCACGTGAAGCGCGCGGCCCGGCCCGGAGTGCCGGCGTGAGCGGCGTGCGCACGGTGAGTCTCATCGGCGCGCCCACGGATGTGGGCGCGGCGGATCGCGGCGCTTCGATGGGACCCGAGGCGCTGCGCGTCGCGGGGCTCGCGGCGGCGCTCGAGCAGCGCGAGCTCGAGGTCACCGATCTCGGCAATCTCAACGGTCCGGGCAACCCCTGGCAACCGCCTCGTCACGGCTACCGGCACCTCGCGCAGGTGGTGCGCTGGAACGAGCTGGTGCACGAGGCGGTCTACGGGCAGCTGTGCGGCGGACGGCTGCCGATCCTGCTCGGCGGCGATCACTCAATCGGCATCGGCTCGCTGAGCGCCGTCGCTCGTCACTGCCGCGAGCAGGCAAAGAAGCTGCGCGTGCTGTGGCTCGACGCGCACGCCGACTTCAACACGAGCGCGCTCTCCCCGAGCGGCAACCTCCACGGCATGCCGCTCGCGGTGCTGTGCGGGTTCGGGCCGCGCGAGCTGACCGCCATCGGCGCCCGCACCCCCGCCATCGACCCGGCCTGGGTGCGCCAGATCGGCGTTCGCAGCGTCGACGACGGCGAGAAGCGCTTCGTGCACGAGCAGGGGCTCGACGTGTTCGACATGCGCTACGTGGACGAGATGGGCATGCGGGCCACCATGGAGCAGGCGCTCGCCGGGATGGATCACGATACACACCTGCACGTGAGCTTCGACGTGGACTTCCTCGATCCCGGAATCGCGCCGGGAGTGGGCACGCGCGTCCTGGGCGGCCCGACCTATCGCGAAGCGCAGCTGTGCATGGAAATGATCGCGGATACGCGCCGCCTCGCCTCGCTCGACGTGGTGGAGCTCAATCCCGCTTTCGATCAGCAGAACAAGACCGCGGTGCTCGCCGTGGATCTGATCGAGTCGCTGTTCGGCAAGAGCACGCTGGTGCGCCGGCCGCTGTGGCCGCGCCTCAGGTCGGAGCGTTCCGTACCCGCTGCCTGCGCAGGCTGACCCCGCCGCGTGGCGTGCGGCCCGCGGAAAGCGCACACTGCTCTGAAAACAAGAGTCTCCATGACGGGGACGAAAGGTGAGCAAGCCATGGCGGAGAGCGTCTACAAGATCGTCGAGCTGGTCGGCACCAGCAGCGAGTCGTGGGAGAAGGCGGCCGCGGCCGCGGTGAATCAGGCCGCCAAGAGCCTCAGGGACCTGCGCATCGTCGAGGTCAAGCAGCTCGATATGCAGGTGTCCGGCGGCAAGGTGCGCGCCTACCGCGCCCGCGTAAACGTCTCCTTCAAGTTCGAGAGCGAAAAAAAGAAGTAGCTCGCGGACTTAAGCAGGAGTCTCAGGATGGGCTGCGCTGCGTCGCGCGGCGCAGTGCCGCGCGCGCCAGCAGCCGCGTGGAATCGAGCGTCGGCAACGGCGAGTTGCTGTCGTCGATGATCAGCGGAATCTCCGTGCAGCCGAGCACCACAGCGTCGCACCCCGCTTCCTTCAGCCGCGCGATGACCCCCTGGAGGCAGGCGACCGCCGCGGGCTTGAACACACCGCACACCAGCTCCTCGAAGATGATGCGGTTGATCTCGGCGCGCTCGGTGCTCCCCGGGCGCAGGTATTTAAGCCCCCGCGCCGTGAGCTTCTCCGGATAGACCTCGCTGTCGAGCAGATAGCGCGTCCCGGTGATGCCGAGCGTGCGGAAGCCACGCTCCACCGCCTGCGCGGCCACGACCTCGGCGATGTGCAGCCACGGCAGCGGCGAGCGTCGCACCACCCACGGAAACGCCTGGTGCAGAGTGTTGTCGGGGCAGATGAGGAAGTCGGCGCCGGCCCGGGCGAGCTTGCTGGCCGAGGACAGCATGAGCTCCGCGACGCCCGGCCAGTCGCCGGCGTCGATCGAGCGCATGTAGCGCGCGAACGAGTGATTGTGCAGCGATACCTCGGGGTGATCGAAGGCGCCGAGAAACTGCGCGCCCTCGAGACAGACCGTGCGGTAGCAGAGTGCCGCACCCTCGGCGGAGCAGGCGACGATGCCGATGTGCTGCGGCATGGGACGATCTTACCGTGGTGCCGCCGCGACGGGCAGGGCACAATGCGCACCCCGTATGGGCCAGCCTTCACGTCGGGCCGCATTCCTCTGCGCAGCTCCCGCGGCGGCGATCGCCTGCGCCACGCTCGCGGGCGCGGCCCTCGTCTACCCGCCGGCGCCGCGCGGCAACGTGGTCGACGACTACCACGGCACCGCCGTCGCCGACCCCTACCGCTCCCTCGAGGATCTCGACTCACCGGTGACGCGCAGCTGGGTCGAGGCGCAGGCGCAGCTCACCCAGCGCTATCTGTCCGCCACGCCGCTGCGCGCGAAGCTGAGGAAGCGCATCGCGGCGCTCTACGACTTCGAGGCGTTCGGCGTTCCCTTCAGGGAGGGTGGCCGCTACTTCTATACGCGGAACTCCGGCCGCCAGGACCAGCCCGTCCTCTACGTGACACCCGACCCGGCGGCGCGCGGCACGGTCGGTGTCGATCCCAATGCGCTCTCGCCCGAGGGCATCGTGACGGGGTACGTCGCGAGCCGCGACGGCCGGCTGCTTGCCTACGGTGTCTCCGCGGGTGGATCGGACTGGACCGAGTGGCGCGTCCGCGACCTCGCGACGGGTCACGACCTGCCCGACGTGCTGCGCTTCACCAAGTACTACGCGCCCGTGTTCGCGCGCGATGGCAAGGGGCTCTACTACAGTGCCTTCCCCGCACCGCGGCCCGGCGCCGAGCTCAGCACGCGCGACCTCGACAATGCGGTCTACTACCACGCGCTCGGCGCCTCCGCCGCCGCCGATCGCCGCCTGCTCTACGACGCGGGGCATCCGGACCGACAGTACCTGCCGCATCTCTCGGACGACGGACGCTGGCTCGTGCTCACCTCGGGCGAGGGCGAAGTCGGCGACAAGGGGCTCGAGAATGTGTATCTGATCGACCTCGATGCGGCCACGCCGGCGGCGCGACCGGTCGTCGAGGGGTTCGAGGCCGCGTACAACTACGTCGGGTCGGACGCCGGGCGGCTGTATTTCCTCAGCACGCTTGGCGCGCCGAACGGGCGCGTCATCGTGATCGACCCGGCAGCCCCGGCGCGGGAGAACTGGCACACGGCGATTCCCGAGGGCGCCGATGCCATCGACCTCACGACACCGAGCGTGACGCTGGTCGATCATCAGCTCATCGTCCGCAGCATTCACGATGCCCACAGCCGTGTCGTCCGCTACGGCCTCGATGGCACGCCGCGCGGCGAGATCGTGCTGCCGGGCCCGGGCAGCGCCGCGGGGTTCGCCGGCCGCTGCGACGATCGCGAGACCTTCTATTCCTTCCGCGATCTCATCACGCCCCCGACCCTCTACCGCTACGACCTCGAGTCCGGCCGCAGCGCGCTCTGGCGGCAGCCCCACGTTGCCTACGACCCGGGAGCGTACGAGGAGAGCCAAGTCTTCTACCCCGCGAAGGACGGCACGCACATCCCGATGCTGCTCGCCTACCGCAAGGGGCTCGAGCTCGACGCCGACAATCCGCTGCTGCTCTACGGCTACGGCGGCTTTGGCATCCCGAATCTGCCGCGGTTCGACGCGGCGCTCATCGCCTGGCTCGAGAGCGGCGGGGTGTATGCGGTCGCCAACATCCGCGGCGGCGGCGAGTACGGCGAGGCGTGGCACACGCAGGCCATCCGCACCCACCGGCAGGTGGCCTTCGACGACTTCATCGCCGCGGGCGAATGGCTGATCGCGCACCGTTATACCTCGACGCCGCGGCTCGCGATCTTCGGCGCCTCGAATGGCGGCCTCCTGGTCGGCGCCTGCATGACGCAGCGGCCGGACCTCTACGGCGCGGTGATCGCCGACGTGGGCGTCATGGACATGCTGCGCTTCGAGAAGTTCGGGCAGGGCGCCGGCTGGGAGGGGGACTTCGGCTCCCCGGACAACCCGGAGGAATTCAAGGCGCTGTACGCCTACTCGCCCGTGCACAACGTCCGTAGCGGTGTGCATTATCCGGCCACGCTCGTCATCACCGGCGATCACGACACGCGCGTGATGCCGATGCACTCCTTCAAATTCGCGGCGGCGCTGCAGGCGGCGCAGGCGAGCGCCGCGCCGGTGTTGCTCGATGTGGAGCTCAACTCCGGCCATGGCGGCAGCCAGACCGTCTACCGCGCGATCGCCCTGCACGCGGACATCTACACATTCCTCGCGCGCAACCTCGCGATGCAGGGCCGCTAGCTGCGGCGCAGGGCGCCAAAGCCGCGCCTTTGGCGCCCGGCAACGAAGCTGATATCCGGCGAAATCGCCGCAGGCGATTTTGTCCGATCGACCAGCGCGCGAGCGTCCTCGAGCTAACGCGGTGCCGCCAGATGCAGCCGCGCGAGGTTCCGTGCCCGCGCCTCATCCGGCAGATACACGCGCGCCGCACTTTCGCCCGGCGATCCCGGGTCGCCGCCCACGACGGGAATCGCGACGAAGATGTGAAACACCGTGCAGCCCGTGGCGACGACGCAGGCCTCCCCGGTGATCACGCCGCGATTATCGATGTCGCCGCTGCCTACGAGATAGAGGGGCGAGCCTGCAGGCACGAGCGTGTTCAGATCGTAGAGGCTGCCGTCCTGCCACAGGAACACGCGCGAGCTGCCATCGGCGGCAAAGGAGGTGCCGACGACCTGGCCGCGGTCGTTGATGCCGGTCGCTTCCGCGAGCGCATCCCCCGGGAGCGTGTGCAGGTTGACGATTCCGCCGCCGGCCGGCCACAGCGCCGCCTGAAAGTTCGCGGTCAGGACTCCGCCGCTGACATCTCCCGGCGTGTCGGAGAATCCCGCCGCGGTGCCCGAGCTGTTGATCGCCATCGGGGTGTTCCAGCCGGCACCGCCAAGCGTCGGGAGCCTCAGCGGATGCCCGTTCTGCCACAGGAGCGCGTGGCGCGCGCTGAAGGCGCCGACCGCATCGCCGCAAGCGCCCGAGATCCCGACCACCTGGCCCGCGCCGTTGATCGCGGTGGCGGCCGAGGTGGAATCGCCCGGCCAGGGCGGCAGCACCTGCTGCGCAGCGGGTGCCGGGCCCCACTCCACGGCAAGAAATTGCAGCACCTGCGGCGGCGTGCAGGTCGGATCGTGCACCGCGGTCT
Source organism: Gammaproteobacteria bacterium (assembly GCA_030038875.1). Taxonomy (GTDB): domain Bacteria; phylum Pseudomonadota; class Gammaproteobacteria; order Steroidobacterales; family Steroidobacteraceae; genus 13-2-20CM-66-19. Next base: position 18,787 of record JASHQW010000054.1, read on the forward strand.
CGGCCCAGCCGACCGCCTGCCCGGCGTCGTTGATGGCGGTGGCGAAGCCATTGTTGCCGCCGAGGAGCGGCAGCTGGGTCATCGCGCCGCGCTGCCAGATGAAGGGCAGGCAGGTATGTCCGTTGGTCGGGATGAAGTCCGCGCACGAGAAGGTCTCGCCGAGGGGATCGGGGGTCGCGCTCTCGGAGATTCCGACCACCACGCCGCCGTTGTTCTTGACCGGCCACTCGACCGCGCTGTTCGTGCCCCCGAGCGTGCCCAGGTCGAGCACATTGCCCGGGATCGAGAGCGTCGCGTGAATCGCGCCGGCGGCCGTGGTGGCGAGCCCGCTCACCCAGCCGATGTCGTTGATGCCGCTGCCGGCGGCAAAGGTGCCGCCGAGCGTCTCGGTGTCGAAGACGAGATAGGCCGGCGGCGCAGGAGCGTCCTCGGCCTGCGCCGCGGGCACGAGAGACAGCAGCGCACTGCCTGCCAGCAGACTGATCCTTGCCTTGGGTTTCATGGTGCCTCCTCACTTCCGGTTCCCGAACGACTATAGAACGGGGTCCGGCGGAGGCCTGGTCGTTTTCGGACGTCGATTTTCGGGCCGGAGGATTTATGATCCTCACCGTAGCGGCATCACGGGGAATGTAACGAACATGGCGACGGCGCTCGAGCAGGGAGCGGGCCGCAGGTCCTGGACCACGCGCCGCGAGGACAAGGCGGCGCGGCTCGCGGCCGCGGCGGACTACGTCGACGGCAAGCTGGTGCGGCGCGCCGACATCGTGCCGGTGCTCGAGGCGCTGCTGCGCGCCGGCGACCGCGTCGCGCTCGAGGGCAACAACCAGAAGCAGGCCGACTTCCTCTCGCGCGCGCTGGTCGGGGTCGACCCCGGGAAGATCCACGACCTGCACATGCTGATCTCCTCGATCACGCGCCCCGAGCACCTGACGCTGTTCGAGCGCGGCATCGCGCGCCGGGTGGAGTTCTCCTATGCCGGTCCGCAGAGCCTGCGCGTGGCGCAGCTGCTCGAGGACGGCAAGCTCGAGATCGGCGCGATCTACACCTATGTCGAGCTGTACGCGCGCATGTTCGTCGACCTGACACCGCACGTGGTGCTGGTATGCGCCGAGAAGGCCGATCTCGCCGGCAATCTCTACACCGGCCCGAACACCGAGGAGACGCCGACCCTGATCGAGGCCGCGGCCTTCCGCCACGGGATCGTGCTGGTGCAGGTCAACGAGGTGGTCGAGCGGCTGCCGCGCGTGGATGTGCCGGGGTCATGGGTCGACCTCATCGTGCCCGCCGACCGCCCGTTCGCGATCGAGCCGCTCTTCACCCGCGATCCGCGCCAGATCAACGAGCTGCAGATCCTCATGGGAATGATGGTGATCCGCGGCATCTACGAGCGCCACGCCGTGACGGCGCTCAATCACGGCATCGGCTTCGACACGGCGGCGATCGAGCTGCTGCTGCCGACCTACGCCGCAAGGCTCGGCCTCAAGGGCCGGATCTGCCGCAACTGGATCCTGAATCCCCATCCGACCCTCATTCCCGCCATCGAGAGCGGCTGGGTCGAGAGCGTGCACTGCTTTGGCGGCGAGGTGGGCATGGAGGACTACGTGCGCGCCCGTCCCGACGTGTTCTTCGTAGGCGGCGACGGGAGCCTGCGCTCGAACCGCGTGCTCTGCCAGCTCGCCGGCCAGTACGGCATCGACCTGTTCATCGGTTCCACCCTGCAGATGGACGCCGATGCCAACTCCTCCACCGTGACGCTCGGGCGGCTCGCCGGTTACGGCGGCGCCCCCAACATGGGCCACGATCCGCGCGGCCGCCGCCACCCGAGTCCCCCCTGGCTCAGCCTCGTCACGGCCGACGGTCCCATCGTGCGCGGCCGCAAGCTCGTCGTACAGCTGGTCGAGACTTTCAGCCGCGGCGGCGTCCCGGCGCTGGTCGAGTCGCTCGAGGCGGTGCAGGTCGGGCGCGACAGCGGGATGCCGATCGCTCCCGTCATGATCTATGGAGACGACGTGAGTCACGTCGTGAGCGAGGAGGGCATCGCCTATCTCTACAAGGCTGAAGGTCAGGGGGAGCGGCGGGCGGCGCTCGCGGCCATCGCCGGCGCCACCGCCATCGGGCGCCGCGCCGACCCGCAACGCACCGCGAGCCTGCGTGCGCGCGGGCTGGTCGCCTATCCCGAGGATCTCGGCGTGCGGCGCGGTGAGGCGCGCCGTTCGCTCCTCGCCGCGCGCAGCATCGAAGACCTGGTCGCCTGGTCCGGAGGGCTCTACAAGCCGCCGGCCCGTTTCCGCAGCTGGTAAAGCATGGCGCCGCTGCTCCATCCGCAGCCCCCCACCCGGCATCTGCGCCGCGGCGCGCAGCAGCGCGCGGCCGAGCTGGCCGAGCGGGCCGTGCGCGCTCTGATCCTCGAGGCGCGTCTCACGCCGAAGCCGGCGCTGGTCGATGAGCGCGGCTCGGGCGCCCATCGGGATCTCGATCTCGCCAAGCTGCTGCGCTCGGCGCGCGCGCTGCGCGGCACCTTCCACCACATGGCCTGCGCGGCGGGCGCCGGCGCGGCCGACGTCGGGCTGCGAGAGCGCTTAGGCGCGGCCGGGCGGCGCGGTGAGCGCGCGATGCTCGAGGCGACCGGCGGCAGCAACGCTCACCGCGGCGCCATCTGGGTGCTCGGCCTCCTGGTCGCGGCGCTCGCCCTCGTAGGGAACGACGCCTCGCCGCGCGAAGTGGCGGCCGCCGCCGCGGGCCTGGCGCGCCTGCCGGACCGCCA
>JASHQW010000055.1 GCA_030038875.1 Gammaproteobacteria bacterium
GGCACGCAACATGGTCACGAAGTGGGGCCTGTCGGACAAGCTCGGGCCGCTCACCTATTCGGAGGAGACCGGCGAGGTGTTCCTCGGCCGCAGCGTCACCCAGCACAAGCAGGTCTCGGACGTCACCGCGCATGCGATCGACGAGGAGGTGCGGCGCGTGGTCGAGGCGAACTACGTCCGGGCGCGCGACATCCTCACCAGTGCGCTCGACAAGCTGCACCTCATGGCCGAAGCGCTCATCAAGTACGAGACCATCGACGAGGAGCAGCTCAAGGACGTCATGGCGGGCCGCACGCCGAAGCCGCCCGCCGGCTGGGACGAGACGCTGCCCAACAAGCCGCCGAAGGCGGAGCCGCCGAGCAGCGCGATACCGGCCGGACAGCACTGAGCTGGGCTTTTAGAGGGCGTCCCCGCGCCCCAAGCTTTCCCCGCACCTCAGATGCCGTCGCAACCGGTATTGCTTCGCTGCAGAGATAAGACGGTCGACCTGACTCATCCGGTCGTAATGGGTGTGCTCAATGTGACGCCGGATTCCTTCTCCGACGGGGGCCGCTTTCTCGACACCGACGCCGCGGTGCGCCACGGGCTCATCCTGGCGGAAGAGGGCGCGGCCTTCATCGACGTGGGCGGCGAGTCGACCCGCCCGGGAGCCGCCGCGGTCGGCGTGGAGCAGGAGCTGCGCCGCGTCATCCCCGTGATCGAGCGGCTGCACGGCGCTACCGCCGCCGTGATCTCCGTCGATACCAGCAAGCCCGAGGTCATGCGCGCCGCCGCAAGGGCCGGCGCCGGTCTCATCAACGACGTGCGGGCACTCCGCGAGGCGGGGGCACTGGATGCGGCGCGCCTCAGCGGCTGCGCCGTGTGCCTCATGCACATGCAGGGCGAGCCCCGCACCATGCAGTTGGCGCCGGCCTACGAGGACGTGGTGAGCGAAGTCCGGGCATTTCTTGCCGAGCGGGCCGAGGCTTGCCGCGCAGCGGGCTTTGCCGCCGACCGCCTGACCGTCGATCCGGGCTTCGGCTTCGGCAAGACTCTGGAGCACAATCTGACGCTGCTGCGCCACCTGCGCGAGCTCAGCCAGGACGGGTTGCCGGTGACGGTCGGCTTGTCGCGCAAGTCCATGGTGGGCAAACTCACCGGCCATCCCGAAGGCGGGCGGCTGCTCGGCAGCGTGGCGCTGGCGGTGATGGCGGCGCTCGAGGGGGCGCGGATCGTGCGCTCGCACGATGTCGCGGCGACGGTCGAGGCGCTGAGAGTCGTGGCGGCGGTAAGAGAGAGCTGAATGGGCCGCAGATATTTCGGGACTGATGGCGTCCGCGGGCGGGTGGGCGAGCACCCCATGACCGTCGACTTCGCGCTGCACCTCGCGAGCGCCGCGGCGCGCGTGCTGGCGCCCGACGGCGGGACGGTGCTGATCGGCAAGGACACGCGGCTTTCCGGCTACATGTTCGAGTCGGCGCTCGAGGCCGGCTTCGTGGCCGCTGGTGTCGACGTGATGCTCATCGGGCCGCTGCCGACACCGGGCATCGCCTACCTGACGACGCGCTTCGATTGCGATTTCGGCGTGGTGATCAGCGCCTCGCACAATCTCTACGACGACAACGGCATCAAGTTCTTCGACGGCTCGGGTGCCAAGCTCTCCGACGAGGCGGAGGAGTCGATCGAGAGCGAGCTGGCGCAGCCACCGCTGACGCGCACTTCGCGCAGCCTCGGGCGCGCCACGCGCGTCGACCGCTCGCGCACTGTGTATCAGGAGTTCTGTGCCTCGACGCTGCCGGCCGGGGTCGATCTTGCGGGGCTCAAGATCGTGGTCGACTGCGCCAACGGCGCCGCCTACAAGGTCGCCCCGCGGATCCTCGCCGATCTCGGCGCCGAGATCGTTCCGATCGGCTGCTCGCCCAACGGCCGCAACATCAACGACGGCTGCGGATCGACCACGCCGGATCTGCTGCAGCTCACCGTGCCCGGGGTGCGCGCCAACGTAGGTATCGCGCTCGATGGCGACGGCGACCGGCTGGTCATGGTCGATCACCTCGGCCGCATCGTCGACGGCGACCAGCTGCTGTACGTCATCGCACGTGCCCTCAAGCAGGCGGGGACGCTGCGCGGACCGGTGGTCGGCACGGTGATGAGCAACTTCGGGCTCGAGGTGGGGCTGCGGGCCAGCGGCATCGAATTCCGGCGGGCGGCGGTCGGTGACCGCTACGTGCTCGCCCTGCTGCGCGAGCTGCAGGGCACTCTCGGCGGCGAGACTTCTGGACACATCCTGCACCTCGATAAGACCACCACCGGCGACGGGATCGTGTGCGCGCTGCAGGTACTGGCGGTGATGCAGCAGACCGGCCGCTCGCTGGCCGAGCTCGCCTCGGGCATGCAGAAGTACCCGCAGGTGCTCCTCAACGTGAAGGTGGCGAAGCGTTTCGACCCGGCCGCCGTGCCCGCGGTGCAGGAGGCCATGGCGCGCATCGAGCGGACCATGGGCGGCGAGGGGCGCGTGGTCCTGCGCCCGTCGGGCACCGAGTCCGTGATCCGCGTCATGGTCGAGGGCCGGGACGAGGGCGCGACCCGCGCCGCCGCCACCGAGCTCGCCGACGTCGTCAAGGCGGCAGCCGGCTGATCGCGCCCGGAGCGTTGCGCCACCCCCCCTCGGTCGCTATCATCCCGCGCCCCCCGGGGGGTTGGCCCCCGTTTCAGAGTGAGTCCAAGGCTTGAATTCCATGCGCCGTCCGATCGTCGCCGGGAACTGGAAGATGCACGGCTCGCGCGCCGAGAACGCGCGCCTGGTCGAGGAGCTCCTGGCGCAGGCGCCGGCTGCGCCCGCCGCCGACTGCGTGGTGTGTCCGCCGCTCGTGTATCTGCAGGAGGTCGGGCGGCAGCTGCGCGGCTCGATCTACATTCTGGGCGCGCAGGACGTGTGCGCGGACACGCAGGGGGCGTTCACGGGCGAAGTCTCCGCCGCGATGCTCAAGGACATCGGCTGCGAGTACGTGATCGTCGGCCACTCGGAGCGCCGGCTCCTCTATCGGGAGTCAGATCAGCTGGTGGCGCGCAAGTTTTCCGCGGCGCACTCGAAGGGGCTCGTCCCGATCCTGTGCGTCGGCGAGCAGCTCGCCGATCGCGAGGCGGGCCGCACGAACGAGATCGTGGCACGGCAGCTCGACGTGGTGCTCGAGCTGTGCGGCGCCGGAACGCTGGAGCGCGGCGTGATCGCCTACGAGCCGGTGTGGGCGATCGGCACCGGCCGCAACGCGACGCCCGATCAGGCCCAGGAGGTGCACGCCTTCATCCGCGGCCGGATCGCGGCCCGGGATGCTAAAATTGCCGCCGCCACGCGCATTCTTTACGGCGGCAGTGTGAAGGCCGGCAACGCGGCCGAGCTGTTCAACAGGCCGGACGTCGACGGCGGCTTGATCGGTGGCGCCTCGCTCAAGGCCGATGAGTTTCTGACAATCCTGGCCGCGGCGCGGCCGGGCTGAGTGGATGCATTGCAATGTTACGAATGCTGCTGACCGCGGTTCAGGTTTTTTCCTCGCTGGCGATCGTCGGCCTCGTGCTGCTTCAGCGCGGCAAGGGAGCCGAGGCGGGCGCGGGCTTCGGCGCGGGCGCCTCGGGCACCGTGTTCGGCGCGCGCGGTGCCACCACGGCACTGTCGCGTGCCACGGCGGTATTTGCGGCGATCTTCATGATCAACAGCCTCGCGCTCGCTTACCTCGGCACGACCGCCAGCAAGGAGCAGCAGAAGACGATCCTCGAGGAGGCCGCGGAAGGCGGCAAGGCGGCCCCGACCTCCGGGACGCTGCCGCCCGCGAGCGCGCCGGCCCCGGCCCCCGCGTCCGCGCCCGGCGCAGCGCCGGCCACGACTTCGGCACCC
>JASHQW010000056.1 GCA_030038875.1 Gammaproteobacteria bacterium
GCGGCCCCGCGCGCGACGCGCGCCTGGTTGAGCGCAGCTCCATGCAGCCACATCTCGATCTCCGCCATGAGGCGCAGCAGCGGCGCCGCGGCAGGACCCTGCGGGACCACCAGCGCTCCCCCGGCGCAGCGCGCCGGCTCGGTGCAGCCGACGACGGCGATCCCCGGAGTGACGGCGAGGAATTGCCCGTCGCTCAACGGATGCAGCGCGAGCCCCGAGCCGCCAAAGGTAGCGTGGAAATCGTCCACGAGCGCCGCCTGCTCCTCGGGCACGAGCCGCAGGATGCCACGCCGCTCGAGATGCACCCGCGTGAGCCCTGCGACGAGCTCGACCGGCGTTGCGATCCAGCGCGTCGCAGCCTGAGTGCCGCCACCGCCAGGCGCGTTGACACCGTTATCCGCGGCACCGGCGGCCCCCGCCTCTGCCACCGCCGCCACCGACACTCCGGCGAGATCGCCGCGTCCCAGCCAGCCCGCGAGCCAATCCCGCCAGCCCCCGGCGAGCCGCTCGCGCTCGCCGAAGCGACCCGCGTACTCGAGCCCGGAGAGCGCGTGTGCGTCGTCCGCCAGCTCCCCGGGAAGCTCGCCCGAGTGAAGATAGAGATCAGCGATGACTATCACAGCCTCGTGCACGGGCAGTATCGTACCGCCCATGAAGTTCACCCTCGAACCCGGTTTGTCGGCCAATCTGATTCGTGGCTACTCGGGCAGCGAGGTGCGCATCGGGGAGCACAGTGTGCGCGGCAGCTGCATCGTCAGCGCCGATACCCTGATTACCCAGTGGGAGCCGCAAAGCTTCGCGCACCTCCAGGTCGCGCATCTCGAGGCGATTCTCGCCCTGGCGCCCGAGCTCGTGGTGCTCGGTACCGGTCCGGCTCAGCAGTTCCCGTCGGCGGAGATTCGCGCGCTGCTCACCGCGCGCGGTGTCGGGCTCGAGGTGATGCAGCTCGGCGCCGCTTGCCGGACGTTCAATGTGCTGGTGCAGGAGGAGCGGCGCGTGGCCGCGGGACTGTTTCTGCGGTAGCGATCCGAAACCGCGGGGAAGACGATCGGCAGAAGACACAGGGGGAGGCTCAACCAACCAAACAATCATTCGAAGCTGACAGACTCGAACAATTGCACTGTTCTTATTGTTCTTAGTGGACGTTATTGCTGTTGTTGCGACTCCCTCCTCCCTGTGCCTTCTGCTGATGGCCCTCCCCCGTGTGCTGTCGTCGTCGAGAGACAGGGCGTGCATGTAAACACGTCGCAGATAGCTGCGCAAGCTCCTTGACATGCAAAGACTTTTCCTCAGTCGCCCGCTCGTGCCCCCGGCCCGCAGGGCGTTTTTCATGCGGAAATTCGTGTGAAGGGCAGATGAATCGGCCGCTTTGAACGTTATTAAAATACTATTAAACAAATACTTATACGATATATTTAAATCAATACTTTATATCGGGTTTTGAGTCGCGCACTTCACGCACGAGACCAATCAGACCCAGTCCTCAGGCCGTGCCGCCCAGCAGCGGCACGAACGCGACGGTGCCGAGCGGCTCGCGCTCGATGCGCTGCTCGCGGCGGGTGAAGCGCACGAGCTCCTGCTCGCCCTCGGGACCTATGGGGACGATCAGCCGCCCGCCAACCTTCAGCTGCCTGAGGAGCGCCTCGGGCACCGTCAGGGGGGCGGCTGCGACCAGGATCCCGTCGAACGGCGCATGCGCTTTCCAACCGAGGGAGCCGTCGCCGTGCCGGAAGCGCACGCTCTTGATCCCGAGCTCCTTCAGACGCTCGCGTGCCCGCGCGAGCAGAGGCTCGATGCGCTCGATCGTGTAGAGGTGCGTCACGAGCGGTGCGAGCACCGCGGTCTGATAGCCGCAGCCGGTGCCGACCTCGAGCACTTTGTCGAGCGCAGCCACGGCCGGTCCTCCTTCGAGCAGCGCCTCGGTCATCCGCGCGACGATGTAGGGCTGGGAGATCGTCTGACCGAAGCCGATCGGCAGTGCGGTGTCCTCGTAGGCGCGGCTCCCGAGCGCCTCGTCGACGAAGATGTGGCGCGGCACGTTGCGAATCCGATCGAGCACGGCGAGATTGGCGATGCCCTGCTCACGCAGCCGCTGCACCAGGCGATCGCGCGTGCGCGCCGAGGTCATGCCGATGCCGGCCAGGCGCAGATCAGGCATCGACGCCTTCCAGCCAGCTCTCGACCGTGGGCAGCGCGCCATGGCGCGTGAGATCGACTTGCAGCGGTGTCACCGACACGTAGCCGCGCGCGATCGCGTCGAAGTCGGTGCCGGGCCCGGCGTCCTGCTCGGCTCCTGCCGGCCCGATCCAGAACACCGGACGGCCGCGCGGGTCCTGCGCGCGCATTACCGGCTCGGAACGGTGCCGGTAGCCGAGGCGGCTGGCGCGGAAACCGCGCAGGGCGGAGAGCGGCACGTCCGGCACGTTGACGTTGAGAATGAGCGCCGGCTCGAGCGGCTTCTTCAGCAGCTGCGCGACCAGGAGGCGCGCGACCTCGGCGCCCGTGGCGAAATGGCCCCCGCCTCCCCCCCCGGTGCAGAGCGACACCGCGATGGTCGGGAGTCCGAGGAAACGGCCTTCGAGCGCGGCGGCCACGGTCCCCGAGTACAGCACGTCGTCGCCCAGGTTCGGGCCGTCATTGACACCGGAGACGACCATGTTGTGCTCGAAGTCGAACAGGCCCGAGATCGCCAGGTGCACACAGTCGGTGGGCGTGCCCGGTACGAAGTACATGCCGGGCTCGGACTCGTAGACGCGCAGCGGCACATCGAGTGTGAGCGAGTTGCTCGCCCCGCTCTTGTTGCGGTCCGGGGCGACGACCGTGACCTCGGCAAGCGTCGCGAGGGCCTCCCGTAGGCGGCGGATGCCTTCCGCGCGAAAGCCGTCATCATTGCTGACCAGGATCTTCAAGGGTGGTGGTTCGCGGGTTCGTCGAGTCGTTTCGCGCGAGCGTCTCGCGCGGAGCGCGAGACTATATACTTTTAATGAGTGCGGGCGGAGGTCGCGTGGCGCAACCGGGCGATGACGACGAGACGGACGATGCGGGCGAGGCGGCGCAGCTGTTCCGCGCCGCGGTGCGCGGCGTCAAGCCGCTCGCCCGCGGCGAGCACGCCCCGAGGCGACCCAAGCCGCGCGCGGCTGCACACTTCACACGCGCCGACCGCGCCGCGGTGCTGAGGGAAAGCCTCGCCGCCGAGCCTCACGATCCCTCCCTCGCCGGCGGCGAGGAGCTGGTCTTCCAGCGCCCGGGCGTGCAGCCTGCCGTGGTGCGCCGGCTGCGGCGCGGTGAGTATCGCATCGAGCGCGAGATCGATCTGCACGGGCTCACGGTCGCCGAGGCCAAGCAGGCCCTGCGACACTTCCTCATCGAGGCGCTCGAGCGCCACGTGCGCTGCGTGCGGATCGTGCACGGCAAAGGGCTGCGCTCCGGTCACCGGGGGCCGGTGCTCAAGGCCGCCGTGAGCGCGGTCCTGCGCCGCAGCGGGGCGGTGCTCGCGTACGTCTCCGCCCGGCCCGCCGACGGCGGCACCGGCGCGGTGTACGTGCTGTTGGCTTAAGCCGCGACCAGCTCGCGCAGCACCGCGGTGGCGAAGCCGCCGCGTGTGAGGCGGAAGCGCAGCACCACGGCATCAGACTCTGCGGCGCATTCGAGCTCCGCCACGCGCAGGCGCAGGCTTCTGCGCTCCTGGGTCATCCCCGCGGCCGTGCATAGCGTGCATTCGGCGGCGAAGCGCTGCCCGATGCGCCTCTCGAGCTCGAGCACGCCGGCGCCGGTTCGAGGCTCCCCGCCACCCCAGAGCGGCCCCGTGGGGTGGATCTCGAGGCGCGCGCAGCGGGCCTCGAGCGGCCCGTCAGGGGCCTCGACGGGGAAGAAGCTGCCGCGGCCGTCGAGGTTTGCCAGGTCGCCGGCGAGGAGCCGCTCCCAGCTGCCGTCGCCGACGCGCACGCCGAGCAACGCGTTGAACACCACGCTGCGCGCGGCCGAGAGCCTGAAACCGCGCTCGGTGGCCGGCAGGCGCGCGGGCTCGGAAGTGGCGGGCGTGAGATTCGCGCCGTCGCGTCCGAAGCGCTGCGGACCGAAGTAATTCGGTACCCCGCGCGCCGCGATGGCCGCGAGCCGTGCGGCGAGGCCCTCGGCGAGCCGCGCGCCCCCGCCCGCGGCCGTACGCAGGCGTATTGCAAAGCGGTTGCCCGCGAGCGCGCCACGGGGGAGCTTGCGGTTGTGCGCATGCGACTCCAGGACCTCGAAACCCTCGCCGCACGCCGTGGAGAGATCGAGCGGCGGGTGCGGCCGCGGCACCGAGAACCACTGGATGGCGACGGCGCGGCGGTCCTTGAGCCCCGCATAGCCGACCTCCTGCGGGCGGCAGCGCACCCGGCGTGCGAGCTCGCGCGCGACCCAGGCCGTGTTGGCGTCGGTCTTGCGTACCTTGAGGAGCAGGTGTTGACCGGCGCCTGCGGGGGCGAAGCCCAGGTCCTCTTCGACCACGAAGTCCTCGGCGCGCTCGCGCAGCAGGCCTTCAGCCGGCGGCGCACCGTAGGCGCGCGGCGGCGCGAGCGCGGCCGTGCGCACCGCCTCCTCCGCGCTGGCGCTCACCGTCAGCCCTCGGACACCAGCACGACGGCCTGTGCGGCGATCCCCTCGGCGCGCCCGAGGAATCCCAGCCGCTCGGTCGTCGTCGCCTTGAGATTGACGCGCTCCGCCGGCACTTCCAGGAGCCGCGCCACCTCGAGGCAGATCGCCTCGCGGTGAGCGGCGATCCGCGGCGCCTCGGCAATCACGGTGAGATCGGCATTCACCACGGAGAGCTTCCGCGCGCGCAGCATCGCGAGCACTGCGCTCACGAAGCGGGCGCTGGCGGCGCCCTTCCAGCGCGGATCGCTGTCGGGAAAGTGCTGACCGATATCGCCGAGTCCGGCGGCGCCGAGCAGCGCATCGCACAGGGCATGCAGCAGCACGTCCCCGTCCGAATGCGCGACCACGCCCCGGGTGTGCGCAATGCGCACGCCCCCGAGCATCAGATGATCGCCCGGACCGAAGGCGTGCACGTCCACTCCGGATCCGACTCTCATGGCTGCCTCCGCGCGCGCAGCACCGCTTCGGCGAGCGCCAGATCCGCGCCCGTGGTGAGCTTGAGGTTGGTCGACCTGCCCTCGACCAGCAGTGGGCTCGCACCGCTCCACTCCATCGCCTGTGACTCGTCGGTGGGGTTGCGCCCGCCGGCCTGGGCCGCATCGAGCGCGGCGCATAACGGCCCGAAGCGGAACATCTGCGGCGTGAGCGCGCGCCACAGGTCGGCGCGCTCGACGGTGCGTGCGACCGTCAGACCCTGGTGCGCGCGCGGGTCCGCCTGTGCCTGCTTGAGCGTATCCGTGGCGCGAACCGCCAGCAGCCCGCCCTTGCCGTGCGCCGTTACCCGCGCGATCAGCTCCTCGAGGTCCTGCGCGTCGAGGCAGGGCCGCGCCGCATCGTGCACCAGCACCCAATCGCCCGCCTCGGCGCGGCCGGCGAGTGCCGCGAGGCCGCGGCGCACGGAGACGCTGCGCTCACCGCCCCCGGAAGTGGCCGAGAGCTTCTCGCTGTCAAGGCGTGCGGCGATGCGGTGCCACGTCGCGTCCGACTCCGCGATCACCACCACGGCGTGCGCGCAGCGCGGGTCGCCCAGAAAGGGCGCCAGCGCCCATTCGATCACGGTCCGCCCCATGAGGGGCGTGTACTGCTTGGGAAATTCGCCCTGGAAGCGCCGGCCGGAGCCCGCCGCGGGCATGACGAGCCAATATTTCATTGGCTGAAAGTCGCCTGCGGCGCTTTCAGCGGAGGACGCCTCAACCTCATTTGACGCCGGGGCGAAAGGCGCGACTTTCGCCCCTCATCGGCAAGTCGCAAGCTCAGTGCCAGAGTCGCCTGCGGCGCTTTCAGCGGAGGACGCCTCAGCCTCATTTGACGCCGGGGCGAAAGGCGCGACTTTTGCCCCTCATCGGCAAGTCGCGAGCTCAGTGCCACGGGTGCGGTGCTTTCAGCGCGCGGCGGTCCGCGTCGGCGGAGGCGAGGCAGCCGGGCGGGCGGGCACCACCTGGTAGAAGGTCTCGTTGCGGGCGATCATGCCGAGGTCGCTGCGGGCGCGCTCCTCGAGCGCGACCATGCCGGTCTTCAAATCGCGCACTTCGGCGGCCAGCTGCCGGTTGCGCTCCGCGAGCTGGGCATCCTCGGCCTGCTGGGTCGCCACGGCCTGCTTCAGCCGCTCCACCTGCCGCACGCCGTTGTCGGAGACCCAGATCCGGTACTGCAGCAGGAGGAGGACGATAGCCAGCGCGGCGGCGAGCCACTTCATGGGAGGAACAGCGTAGCAGACGCCGCCGCCGCCGCGAAGGGCGTCAGGATCTCGCGGGGAAGGCGTCCCGACCGGCGAAGCGCACCTTGCCGAGCTCGGCCTCGATGCGCAGCAGCTGGTTGTACTTGGCGATGCGGTCGGAGCGCGACAGCGATCCGGTCTTGATCTGGGTGGCCGGAGTCGCCACGGCGATGTCGGCGATGGTGCTGTCCTCGGTCTCGCCCGAGCGGTGCGAGATCACGGAGGCGTAGTGCGCTTCGGTTGCCATATCGATGCAGGCGAGCGTCTCGGTCAGCGTTCCGATCTGGTTGGGCTTGATGAGAATCGCGTTGGCGATGTGCCTGTCGATGGCCTCGCGCAGAATCCTGGTGTTGGTGACAAACACGTCGTCCCCGACCAGCTGCAGCTTTCCCCCCAGCACGCGCGTGAGCTCGGCCCATCCCTCCCAGTCCGACTCGCTCATGCCATCCTCGATGGTGACGATCGGGTACTTGCCGGCGAGGCCGGCGAGATAGCCCGCGAACTCGCCCGGCGTGAAGCTGCGCCTCTCCGACTCGAGCTCGTAGCGGCCGTCGCGGAAGAACTCCGAGCTCGCCACGTCGAGCCCGAGACAGATGTCGCGCCCCGCCTTGTACCCCGCCTTCTCGATCGCCTCGAGAATCAGGGCGAGAGCCGCCTCGTTCGACTCGAGGCTCGGAGCGAAGCCGCCCTCGTCGCCGACCGCGGTCGAGAGGCCCCGGTCGGCCAGCAGCTTCTTGAGCGTATGGAACACCTCGGCGCCGTAGCGCAGCGCCTCGCGGAAGCTCGGCGCACCCACCGGCAGGATCATGAACTCCTGCACGTCGAGACTGTTATTGGCATGCGCGCCGCCGTTCACGATGTTCATCTGCGGAACGGGCATGACCGGCTCGTGCCGCCGGGGCGAAAGCTGCGCCAGGTGGCGGTAGAGCGGCTGCCGTGCGTCGCCCGCCGCCGCGCGGGCCGCGGCGAGCGAGACGCCGAGGATGGCGTTCGCGCCGAGCCTGCCTTTGTTCTCGGTGCCGTCGAGCTCGATCATGCGCGCATCGAGGGCGGCCTGGTCGCGCGGGTCGGACCCCACGACGGCGGCCTTCAGCACCGTATTCACGTGCTCGACCGCCTTCAACACCCCCTTGCCGCCGTAACGGCGCGGGTCGCCGTCGCGCAGCTCCACCGCCTCGCGCGTGCCGGTGGAGGCGCCCGAGGGCACGGCGGCACGCCCCAGGATGCCCGAATCGAGCAACACGTCGACTTCGACCGTCGGATTGCCGCGCGAATCCAGGATCTCGCGGCCCGTGACTTCGGTGATACGGCTCATAGCAATGACTCCTCGAACGGCACCGCCTTGACCGCCCGGTCGAGCTCGGTGAGCGTCGTGAGCAGCGGCTCCATGCGCGACAGCGGCCAGGCATTCGGCCCGTCGGAGAGCGCCTCCTCGGGCCTCGGGTGCGTCTCCATGAAAAGTCCCGCGACGCCGGCGGCGACCGCCGCCCGAGCCAGCACCGGGATGAACTCGCGTTGCCCGCCGGAGGACGTACCCTGCCCTCCCGGCAGCTGCACCGAGTGGGTGGCGTCGAACACCACCGGACAGCCGGTCGCCCGCAGGATCGACAGCGAGCGCATGTCGGACACCAGGTTGTTGTAGCCGAAGGAGAAGCCGCGCTCGCACACGAGGATCGCCTCGTTGCCGGTCGAGCGCGCCTTGTCGACCACGTTCTGCATCTCCCACGGCGAGAGGAACTGGCCCTTCTTGATGTTGACGGGCTTGCCCTGCGAGGCGGTGTTGACGATGAAGTTGGTCTGGCGGCAGAGGAACGCCGGGGTCTGCAGCACATCGACCACCGCCGCAACTTCCGCGAGCGGGCTGTCCTCGTGCACATCCGTGAGCACCGGGACGGCGATGCGGCTCCTGACGTGCTCGAGCACCTTCAGCCCCGCGTCGATGCCGGGTCCGCGGAAGGAGGCGCGCGAGGAGCGGTTCGCCTTGTCGTACGAGGCCTTGAAGACGAAGGGTACGCCGAGGCGGCCCGTGATCTCCTTCAGCCGCCCGGCGATCTCCTCGGTGAGCGCCTGGCCCTCGATGACGCAGGGACCGGCGATGAGGAACAGCGGCCGCTCGGTGCCGACTTCATGTCCTGCCAGCTGCATGTCGGTCCGTCGCCTGGAGTCCTAGGTCGCCAGGCACAGGGACGTGCCCGCCGCCGCAGGCGGCGAGCAGCGAGCCAAAACCACGCTTTTGGCTCGCTGCCGCGAGCATCCTGACAGGGCGAGGCGCAAAGCGCCGAGCGGGCGCACAGGGATGTGCGCCCTGGGCTTGCGCGCAGCAGGACAGCGAAGCGCAATGTCCGATGCGAGCTTCAAATTAGGCCCCGGCGGCCTGCGGGAGCTGGGCGGCGCGTGCAGCGCGCGCGGCGCGGATGAAACCCGTGAAGAGCGGGTGCCCGTCGCGCGGGGTGGAGGTGAACTCGGGGTGGAACTGCGTGGCGACGAACCACGGGTGATTGGGCAGCTCGATCACTTCCACCAGGCCGTCGCGCGAGAAGCCCGAGAAACGCATGCCCGCCTGCCGGTAGCGCTCGAGGTAGTTGTTGTTGAACTCGTAGCGGTGCCGGTGGCGCTCCATGATGACGTCACGGCCGTAGAGCTCGCGGGCGCGCGTCCCGGCCCCGAGCAGCACCTCCTGCGCGCCGAGGCGCATGGTGCCGCCCTTCTCGGAGCTCTCGGTGCGCGTTTGCGCCCCGTGTACCTGATCCTGCCACTCGGAGATGAGCGCGATCACCGGATGTGGGCTGGCGCGGTTGAACTCGGTGCTGTTGGCATCGGCGAGACCCAGCATGTGCCGGCCGAACTCCACGATCGCGACCTGCATGCCGAGGCAGATCCCGAGATACGGCACGCGCTGCTCGCGCGCGAAGCGCACCGCCTGGATCTTGCCCTCGATGCCGCGCTCGCCGAATCCGCCGGGCACGAGGATCGCATCCATGCCCTTGAGGACATGCGTGCCGTGCTGCTCGATGTCGGTCGACTCGATGTAGTGGATCTTGACGCGCGTGCGGGTCTTCAGGCCGCCGTGCATCAGCGCCTCATGCAGCGAGAGGTAGGAGTCGCGGATCTGCACGTACTTGCCGACCATCGCGATGTCCACCTGCCCGTCGGGATTCGACCTGGCGCTCACGACGTGGCGCCACTCGGCGAGCTCGGTCGGTGGCACGCTGAGGCGCAGCTTGTCGACCACGATGTCGTCGAGCCCCTGCTCGTGCAGCAGGATCGGGATGCGGTAGATATCGTCGGCGTCCACCGCAGAAATCACCGCACGCTCCTCGACATTGGTGAAGAGCGCGATCTTGCGCCGCTGCTCCTCGGGCAGCGGGTGCCTGCAGCGGCACAGCAGCACGTCGGGCTGGATACCGATGCCGCGCAGCTCCTTGACCGAGTGCTGGGTCGGCTTGGTCTTGACCTCGTGCGAGCCGCCCACCACCGGAACCAGCGTCAGGTGCATGTACACGCAGTTGCTGCGGCCGAGCTCCACCCCGAGCTGGCGGATCGCCTCGAGGAAGGGCAGCGACTCGATGTCGCCCACCGTGCCGCCGATCTCGACCATGCAGACGTCGGCACCGTCGGCGCCGAGCTTGATGCAGCGCTTGATCTCGTCGGTGATGTGGGGAAGGACCTGCACCGTCGCCCCCAGATAATCGCCGCGCCGCTCCTTGGCGATCACGCGCTCATAGATGCGCCCAGTGGTGAAGTTGCTGTTACGCCCCGTGGTGGTGCGCACGAAGCGCTCGTAGTGCCCGAGATCGAGGTCCGTCTCGGTGCCATCGGAGGTGACGAACACCTCGCCGTGCTGAAAGGGGCTCATGGTGCCCGGATCCACGTTGATGTAGGGATCGAGCTTGACCATGGCGATCTTGAGGCCGCGGGCCTCGAGGATCGCGCCGAGCGAGGCGGAGGCGATGCCCTTGCCCAGGGAGGACACGACGCCGCCGGTGACGAATACGAAACGCGTCATAGCTCTCGCAGGATTACCCGTCGCGTGAGGTCGGTGCCGCAGAAAGGGCACATCGACGACGGGCCAGCAGATTAGCACATCTCAGGCGCGCGTGCCCCGCCCAAACCGCGCACCCGGCGGCACGGCGCGCCCTCGGGTCCACACGAAACGCGCGCGGCGGCGGCTCGCCGGTTGCGCTTGCACCGACTCGTCCAGCCAGAGGTCGGCGACCGCGAGCAGCCGCGCGCCGCCGTACACCAGCGGCAACCGCGCGCGCGCGGCGGGGGGCAGCCCGGACTCCCGCAGCAGGCTCTTCAGCGTGCGCCGCGGGCCGCCTGCAGCGATCGCGAGCCGCTCGCCGCCGCGGCGCCAGCGGATCGTGAGCCGGGCGGGGAGCGCGGCGAGATTCACCGGACCGTGCGCGTCGGCTTTAAGCTCGATCTGCCCGAGATCGCCCGGCAGCACGCAGACGGGGCAGGTCCGCCACCGCCAGACGACCTCATCCGCGGCCACGATGCCCGGTACGGTGCCTGGCGGCGCCCCCGGCGCGCCCGCTCCGGAGCGCAGGGTCAGGAGCCCGGCGTGCAGCTCGACCCTGGCGCCCGGCCATACGACCGCCGGGTGCGCGTCGGCGCGCGCAGCGAGCAGGGGGCCGGCGATCTCCTGGAGGCGCGACGTCGGCGGCAGCGTATGGCCGCGCGAGGCGATCCAGAATCGCAGCGCGTTGCGCCGCCGGTCCGGCGGCAGTGCCCGCAGCGCGCTCGCCGCCAGCGACTCGCCCTGGCGCGCCCGGCCGGCGTCGGCCTGCGCCAGCTCGTCGAGCAGCCGCTGCGCTTCGGCG
>JASHQW010000057.1 GCA_030038875.1 Gammaproteobacteria bacterium
GGCCTCGGGCGGAGCCTGGGCGTGTGCCGCGAGCGCACACCCGAGGAGCCCCGCTGCGAGCGCGCGCCTCAAGCGGCCAGCTCGCCCGTGGCCAGGATGCCGTGCTGCCGCAGGAGCGGGCGCACGTCGGGCCGGCGGCCGCGAAACTCGATGAAGGCCTCGAGCGCGTCGCGGCTGCCGCCCTGGCTGAGGATCGCCTCGAGGAAGCGCTGCGCGGTCCCGCGATCGAATACGCCGCTCTCCTCGAAAGCCGCGAAGGCATCCGCCGCCAGCACCTCGGCCCACTTGTAGCTGTAGTAGCCGGCGGCATAGCCGCCCGCGAAGATGTGGCCGAAGCTGTGCGGGAAGCGGTTCCACTCCGGCACCGGCACGACCGCGACCTCGCGGCGCACCTCGGCGAGGATCTCGAGCACCCGCGCGCCGCGCTCGGGCGAGTATTCCGTGTGCATGCGGAAATCGAAGAGCGCGAACTCGAGCTGCCGCATCATCGCGAGCCCCGCCTGGAAGCTGCGCGTGGCGATGAGGCGTGACTGCATCTCGCGCGGCAGCGCCGCGCCGCTCTCGAAGTGGCCCGAGATCTGCTGCAGCACCTCCGGATGCCACGCGTAGTTCTCGAGGAACTGGCTCGGCAGCTCGACCGCGTCCCAGGCGACGCCGTTGATGCCGGCGAGGCTCGGGTAGTCGACCCGCGTGAGGAGGTGGTGCAGCCCGTGGCCGAACTCGTGAAACAGCGTCACGACGTCGTCGTGGGTGAGGAGCGCGGGCTTCGCTGCGCCCGGCGGCAGGAAGTTGCATACCAGATAGGCAACCGGCAGCGCCGCCCCGGAGGCGAGACGCTTGCGGCCGACGCACTCGTCCATCCAGGCGCCGCTGCGTTTGTTGGGGCGCGCGTAGGCGTCGAGGTAGAAACTGCCGATGCGCTCGCCGCGGGTGCTCTCGATGTCGAAGAAGCGTACGTCCTCATGCCAGGCGGGGACGCCGCTGCGCTCGCGGATGCGCACGCCGAACAGCCGCTCCGCGACCGCGAACAGCCCGCCGAGCACCCGCGGCACCGGAAAGTACGGCCGCAGCTCCTCCTGCGACACGGCGAAGCGCGCGCGCTGCAGCCGTTCGGAGTGGAAGCCCACGTCCCAGGCCGCCAGCGGGCGTGCGGCGAAGTCCTCGAGCTCGGCGAACTCGGCGAGCGCGGCGGGGCGTGCCGCGCGCGAGAGCTCGTGCAGGAAGGCGAGCACTTCCTCGACGCTGCCCGCCATGCGGGTCGCCAGCGCGTACTCGGCGTAGCTCGGGAAGTCGAGGAGGCGCGCCGCCTCGTGCCGCCGGCGCAGGATCTCCTCCATCACGGAGGAATTGTCCCAGCGCCCGGCGCGCGGGCCGCGGTCCGAGGCGCGCGTGGCCCACGCCTCGTAGAAGGCGCGGCGCAACGCTTCCGATTCGGCATCCGTCAGTACCGCGACATAGGTCGGCTGGTCGAGGGTGAGGATCCAGCCGCCCACACCGCGCTCGTGGGCACGCCGCGCGGCCAGCTCGATGAGCATCTCGTTGAGGCCGCGGAGCTCTTCGCGGTCGGTGGCGTGCCAGCTCCAGGCGTTGGCCGCATCCAGCACGTTCTCCTCGAATTTCGCCTGCAGCTGCGTGAGCTCCTGCATCACGGTCTTGAAGCGCTCCTTCTGCGCGGCCGGCAGGGCGACGCCCGCGAGGCGAAAGTCCCGCACCGCGTGCTCGATGACCCGGCGCTGCACCGGCGCGAGCGCGGCGGCGTCGCGCTCGGCAATGGTGCGGTAGGCGCGGAACAGGGGCTCGCTCTGCGCGAGATCCGTCTGGTAGGCGGATAGCAGCGGCAGGCAGGCGTGGTAGCCGGCGCGCAGCGCATCGGAATTGAGCACCGCGTTCAGGTGGCTCACCGGCGACCAGGTGCGCGTGATGCCGTGCTGCAGCTCCTCGAGCGGCTCGATCAGCGTCGCGAACGTCGGGCGCGCGAGAGAGGCGAGCTCGCCGATGCGCGCGCGGTTGCGCTCGAGGAGCTCGCGCACCGCCGGCTCGACGTGCTCGGGACGGATCTGCACGAAGCGCGGCAGCGGATCCTGGCCGAGTAAGGGATTGTCCATGGCTTGGCCATTGTAGCCGACCGCCCCGGCGGGACCGCGCCCCCTGGCTCCTCATATAACATGGCAGTCCGAGGTGCGTATGGACGAGAAGTTCGATCTGGTGGTGATCGGCGGCGGCAGCGGGGGGCTGGCGGCGGCGCAGCGGGCGGCCGAATACGGCGCGCGCGCCGTGCTCATCGAGTCGGGCCGCCTCGGCGGCACGTGCGTGAACGTCGGCTGCGTGCCGAAGAAGATCATGTGGAATGCGGCGGAGCTCGGCGGCGCCCTGCACGATGCGCGCGAGTACGGCTTCCACGTCGATGAACGGGGTCACGACTGGCACGCGCTCAAGGGGAAGCGCGACCTCTACGTCGCGCGCCTCAACGAGCTCTATGCCGCCAACCTCGCCCGCCGCCAGGTCGAGCTGCTGCGCGGCCGCGCCCGCTTCCTCGATGCGCGCACCGTGAGCGCCGCCGGCCGCACCCTGAGCGCGCCGCACATCATCATCGCGACCGGCGGCCATCCCGAGGTGCCGCGCATCCCGGGGGCGGAGCTCGGCATCACCTCCGACGGCTTCTTCGAGCTCGCAGCTCTCCCGCCGCGCGTCGTCGTGGCGGGCGGCGGCTACATCGCGGTGGAGCTCGCCGGCATCTTCGCCGGTCTCGGCGCGCACACGACGCTGGTGCTGCGCGGGACGACGGCGCTGCGCACCTTCGATCCGATGATCGGCGAGGCGAGCGTCGCGATGCTGCGCGCGGCGGGCGTCGCGCTGGTCACCGGAGCGTCCGCGGGGTCGCTGACGCGCGGCGCCGGCGGCGCGCTCACCTTCGCGCTCGCCGATGGCCGCAGCGTCGGCCCGTGCGACTGCCTGCTCTGGGCCGTGGGCCGGAAGGCCTCGGTCGCGGATCTGGCCCTCGCGCGCGCCGGAGTCCGGCTCGGCGCCGGCGGCTTCGTCGCCACCGATATGTACCAGGCGACCAGCGCCGCGGGCATCTATGCGGTCGGCGACGTCGCGGGCCGCGCCCAGCTCACCCCGGTCGCCATCGCCGCCGGCCGGCGCCTCGCCGATCGGCTCTTCGGCGGCCTCAGCGGCCGCCATCTCGACTACGACCACATCCCGACGGTGATCTTCGGGCGCCCGCCGATCGGCACGGTCGGGCTCGCCGAGCCCGTGGCACGGGCGCGCTACGGCCACGACGCCGTCCAGGTGTTCCGCTCGAGCTTCGTGCCGCTCTATCAGGCGGTGACCGAAGCCAAGCCGCGCACCGAGATGAAGCTCGTGACGGTCGGCGCCGAGCAGCGCATCGTCGGCCTGCACGTCGTGGGAGCGGGGGCCGACGAAATGCTGCAGGGATTCGCGGTGGCGGTGCGCATGGGCGCCACCAAGAAGGACTTCGACGACACGGTGGCGATCCATCCGACGAGCGCGGAGGAGCTCGTCACGATGCGCTAGGGCCGATAGTCCTCGTAAGCCGGGCCAAGGCGTGTGAATGCGTCGTCGCGTCCCAAGACCTTCGCCTTCATGCATTCCGCCACCGCGGCCTGCCAGGCATCATTCTCGCCGAGCCGATCCGCCGCGCGCCGTTGACGCCGCGCCGCGCTTTCCGCCTGCGCACGGTGGATACCCTGCCAGGAGTACCGCCCCAGGTACGCCTTGACGGCGTCCATGTCCTCGGCGCCCTCGAGAACCTCTGCGAGCGTGACCGGGCTGATCCACAGCCGCGCCCGCCGGTTGCGTTGCAGCCACCCGAGCGCGGCGCCTTGCGTGTCGCGGTCCGCGATCTCGTTCAGCAAGTCGATGACGAAGGACGAATCGAGGAGATAGCGGCTCATCGGCGCGCAACACGCAGACGCGCGTCGCCCCAGCGCTGGGCGGCGTCGGCGAGTACGTCGGCGGCGGTCTCGAAGGGCTGCTCACGGATCAGCTTGCGTACAAAGCTTGCCTTCTTCATTCCGGCGCGGCGCGAGCGGCGGGCGAGCAGGCGCTCTTCTTCCTCGGTCAGACGTACGGTCAGGATAGCCATGACAGCCAAGAATAAATGT